>CAZNGK010000206.1:0-2718 GCA_964572575.1 uncultured Thermoplasmatales archaeon
CTCCAGTAGCGAGGCACGCCCATCATATCACCTCCAAAATATGAACCACTGCAGTTCCTCCTGAGCCTCCAACATTATGGGCTAAGCCTTTTTCTGCTCCTTTAACTTGTCTTTCTCCTGCCTCCCCGCGGAGTTGTAAAACAATTTCATTTATTTGAGCGACGCCTGTTGCTCCAACAGGATGTCCTTTAGCCTTAAGCCCACCTGATGTATTAACTGGTATCTCGCCATCCAATGCAGTTAATCCTTCTTCTGTAGCCTTTCCTCCTTTGCCTTTTTCTACAAAACCTAAGTCTTCGATGGCAATAATTTCTGCTATAGTAAAGCAATCATGAACTTCAGCAACGTCAACATCTTTTGGCTTTATACCTGCTTTTTCATATGCAAGCTTTGCTGCATGCTGTGCCGCTGGCAAAGCATCGAATCTTTTTCTTCCATGGAGGGAAAGGGTATCTGTAGTCTGAATTGAAGCTGATATCTTTATTGGTTTATCTGTATAATTTTTGGCTATTTCTAAAGGAGCTAAAACTGCAGCTGCTGCTCCATCACTAATTGGGCTACAATCAAGCAAATGCAATGGGTCTGCCACCATTGGAGATTTTAATACATCCTCAACACTTATCTTTCTCTTAAACTGAGCCTTTGGATTCAGGCTTCCATTATAATGATTTTTTACTGCAACCATAGCAAGCTGTTCTTGGGTAGTGCCATATTTATGCATGTGATATTTTGCCATTAATGCATATAACCCAGGAAATGTTGCTCCAAAGAAAGCCTCCCACTCGCGGTCTGCAGCAGAAGCAAGTATGTTCGTTGCCTCTCCCCCAACTACGTCAGTCATCTTCTCTGCCCCTCCTACCACAACAATATCATACACGCCACTTGCCACCGCCAAATAGCCCTGATGCATTGCAACTCCTCCAGATGCGCAGGCTGCCTCAACACGCGTAGATGGAATATGCAAGTCTTCGAGACCAGCTACTTCTAAAGCCAAGCTACCAACATGCTCCTGTCCAATAAATCGACCAGTTGACATTCCTCCAATATATAAGGCATCGATTTCCTCGCCCTCTATCCCTGCATCCATAATTGCTTTTATTCCTGCCTCCGCCACAAGTTCGCGAAAAGATTTTTCCCAGATTTCGCCAAATTCAGTCATTCCTATTCCAATAACTGCAACATCTCTCATTTAAATTCACCTCTTAATTTCATATAAATGCCATACTCAACATACTCCTTATTTTCAATCATCTTCCTTATATTTTGCCTTTCATAGGCCTCGATAGCATCATTCACAGTTATATCAAATGCATCTGAACCAGCTCCAGAGCCATAGGAAACAGCAAGTATTCTGTCTCCTGGTTTTGCAATATCAAGCACACAGGCGAGGCCGAGCATTGTAGAGCCAGAATAAGTATTTCCTATAATTGGGCAAAGCAATCCTTCTTCAATCTGCTTTTTCTCGAAACCAAGCATTTTAGCTACCCTCATTGGAAACTTTCCATTTGGCTGATGAAAAACTGCATAGTCATAATCACTTGCTTCCATACCAACTTTCTCCATCAACATTTTTGCAGCACTTGCAACATGCCGAAAGTAAGCTGGTGCTCCTGTAAAGCGCTCACCATGTCCAGGATAGGGCTCCCCCTCTCTTCGCCAAAAATCAGGAGTATCAGTGGTAAAGGAAAGAGTGTCATTTATCTCTGCTATCCCCTCATTTCCAATAATAAAGGCAGCCCCACCAGCAGCTGCAGTATATTCCAAGGCATCGCCAGGAGCAGCCTGAGCAACGTCTGCACCTATTGCCATTCCATATATTATTTTCTTGCTATCTACAAGAGCAATACAATTCTGCATGCCTGCCGTGCCCGCCTTGCAGGCAAATTCATAATCTGCTGCTGTAAGCTCTGGCGTTGCTTCTATGGCTTCTGCAACAATGGTAGCAGTGGGCTTAACTGCATAAGGGTGGCTTTCTGAGCCGACATAAATTGCCCCTATTTTCTTGGCATCTATTTTTGAACTTTTAACAGCATTTCTTGCTGCTTCAACTGAAATTGTGGCAGTGTCTTCATCAATTGCAGGAACTGATTTTTCGAAAACATACAAGCCGGAAGAAATGGATTTTCCTTCTCTTCCCCAAATGCGAGCAATTTCTTCAACTTTTATCCTATATCTGGGGACATATGCCCCATATCCAACTATAGACGCCATATGATGGGAACATGTCTTTTCGCTATATAAAAATGTCGATAACGGTTAGAAGCTCTCAGAATTGGTGAAATATGATGAGTTACTTCCATTATAAAAAATTTTCATTACAGCGATAAAAAATAAAGATGGAAAGTAAAGAGAGTCAAAACAATTATTCGATAAGGTATTTCAATTTAATGCTATTTATCAAAACTATTGCTTCTTCACACGTTAACAATAATCACGAAATGTTTATAAAAAAATTATTAATTACTATCTGGTGAGAAAAATGCCAGAATTTAATCCAAAAATAGAGGACTTGGAGGAGAGAGAAAATAAACTGGCCATTATCATAGTGCCACCGTGCGGAGTCTGGTACGTCCATCCTGGAACATAAAAATTCTGTAAATACTGACATATCTTTTCCTTTTTATATTTTTTTGAGGATGATGAAATGAATGAAAATTTTTTGGATTTATATCTTCATATTTCCCCAAATTATAGAATTATAAAAAGAGGGGAAAATTT
>CAZNGK010000207.1:0-2667 GCA_964572575.1 uncultured Thermoplasmatales archaeon
TTCACAACTTTTATATTCCATTCCCATTTTTACTTCATGCAGATTAAGGCTGCTCGTGGGAAAAGTTTGCGTTGTAAAGGATGGAGACAGGAAGGCATTTTGAGGATGCTTGAAAATAATCTGGAAAATGCTGAAATTCCAGAAAAATTAATTGTTTATGGAGGCTCTGGCAAGGCTGCTAGAAATTGGGAATGCTACAACAAAATTGTTGAGAGTCTGAAAGAGTTGGAAGAAGATGAAACCTTGCTTGTCCAATCTGGAAAGCCTGTTGCAATTTTTAAAACTAAGAAAGATGCTCCTATTGTGCTTATAGCAAATTCAAATCTTGTGCCAAAATGGAGCAACTGGGAGAAATTTTACGAGCTTGAAGATTTGGGCTTAATAATGTATGGCCAGATGACAGCTGGCTCTTGGTGCTACATTGGCACTCAGGGCATTATACAAGGCACGTATGAAACTTTTGCTGCCTGTGCAAGAAAGCATTTTGATGGCACTTTGGCAGGAAAATTTGTTTTATCTGGTGGGCTTGGAGGCATGGGAGGTGCACAACCTCTTGCCATAAAAATGAATGGAGGCGTTGCCTTAGTAGTAGAATGCGATGAAAGCAGGATAGACAGGCGAATTAAGGCTGGATATTGTGATGAGAAAACAGATGACCTCGATGAAGCCTTGGAAATAGTGAAGAATGCAAAAGAAGAGAATGAAGCCATATCTGTTGCTTTGCTGGGCAACTGTGCAGATGTTCATCCAGAGTTGGTAAAGCGAGGCATAATTCCAGATGTGGTAACAGACCAAACATCTGCTCATGATGCCTTAAATGGGTATGTTCCATCGGGCTACTATGGTGAGAATTTGCATGAGGCAATGGAATTGAGGCAGGAAGAGCCTGAAAAATATGTAGAGCTTTCTATGAAATCAATGGCTCAGCACTGCAAGGCAATGCTTGAATTTCAAAAGCAGGGTGCTGTAGTCTTTGACTATGGAAATAATTTACGAGGACAGGCTTATGAAGCAGGAGTGAAAAATGCTTTCGATTATCCAGGCTTTGTTTTAGCTTACATACGCCCAATGTTTTGCTATGGACGTGGCCCATTCAGATGGATTGCTTTAACTGGCGAACCCAACGATATACTTACTACTGACAAACTTGTCATGAAAATGTTTCCTGAAAATAAAATTTTAATAAACTGGATTAAGAAAGCAGAAGAGCATTTGCCATGGGAAGGTTTGCCTGCTCGCGTCTGCTGGCTTGGATATGGAGAAAGAGATAAGTTTGCTTTGGAGATAAATAAGCTGGTGAGAGAAGGGGTTATAGGACCCATCGCCATAACTCGCGATCACTTAGATGCTGGAAGTGTTGCCTCCCCTAACAGGGAGACGGAGAAAATGAAAGATGGAAGCGATGCCATAGCTGACTGGCCTCTGCTTAATGCTTTGCTGAACTGTGCTGCAGGCGCTGACAACGTTGCCATTCATAATGGCGGAGGCGTAGGCATTGGATTATCTACGCATGCAGGCATGGTTGTTATATGTGACGGAAGCAAGGAGGCAGATGAGAGGATAAAACGTGTTTTCGTAACAGATCCAGGCTTAGGCATTGTAAGGCATGCAGACGCTGGCTATGAAGAAGCAATAAAAATGGCTAAAAAATATGGCATAAAGATGCCAATGTTGTGATAGAATACGACTGACCATCGCTTCATCAAAATAAATACATCAACAAGAAAAGGAAATTTTAATAAGCTTTGTTTCATTTAGATAATCTCAAAAAGAAAATTAAAAGGTAACAGTACATGAAACAAAAGTTGCATAAAATGAAGGGTATATTTAGAATTCAAATTGGTTTTTCTTCAATTAGAATCTGGTTTCTGAATAAGGTTCGTCCAAAAACAAGTGTTCATTTATTCGATATGATGAAAAAGAAAAATAAGAATTAGTTGCTTATTGCACAAATATGGTTTCTATTTAAATACAGGAAAGGTATAACAATATGAAAGCAGTCATAGCTCTCGGAGGAAATGCATTAACTGGCAAGGATAGAAAGGCAAGCATTGATGAGCAATTTGATGCAATGAAAAATACTGCCCGTTCCATAGTAAAAATGATTCAGAATGGATGGGAACTTGTTATCACTCACGGCAATGGTCCTCAAGTTGGAGCTCTTCTTTTACAGCAGGAAGCTGCAAAAAATGTTACTCCTCCAATGCCTCTGCACATATGCGGGGCATTGACTCAGGGGCAAATAGGCTATATGATTCAGCAATGTTTACTAAACGAGTTTAGAAAAAAGAAAATAAAAAGAGAGATTACAACCATCGTAACTCAAGTGTTAGTAAATGAAAATGATGAGGAGCTCAGCAAGCCAACAAAACCAATTGGTCCAGTTTATTCTGAAAAGGAAGCAGAAGAGATAAAAAAACGTCACAAAATGGGAAGATATGAGAATGGATGGCGTATACTTGTGCCTTCCCCTCAGCCAATTTCAATTATTGAAAGCAGTGTAATTAAAAAACTTATTGAAAAAAATGTTATTGTTATCGCTGCTGGCGGCGGTGGCATCCCTGTTGTTGAGCGAAATGGCATGCTTTATGGCATAGATGCTGTCGTTGACAAGGATTTGGCATCTCAAAAGCTGGCAAGCGAAATAAATGCAGACATTTTGCTTTT
>CAZNGK010000208.1:0-2654 GCA_964572575.1 uncultured Thermoplasmatales archaeon
AAACAGAAAAGAAATGAGAGGCATAAAATGAAAGAGAGGGAGCAATTTTTGATATTAAATAATTTTTGAATTTCGAGAGCAAATCTTCAAGCAGGGAAAGATTTGCTATTTCTTTTCTGGCTTCTTTTATTTCCTTCTCCTTTTCTTTTTGTTCTTTTATTTCTTCCTCAAGCCCTTCTATTTCTTTCTTGATGTGTAGTAAATCTCTTTCAATTCTTATTTTCTCTCCTCTTAGCTTTTCAATTTCATTCCTTACAATTTTGTATTCATTCTCAATTTCTTCATACTTTTTCTTATCAAAACCAATTTCATTTATTTCTTGTTCTATTTCTTCAATTTCGTTTTTTATTTTTCTTACCTCTTCCTGTATTTTTTCCAATTCATTTTCAATAACTGGCAATCTTTCCAATTCTTTATGCAATTTTATGGCTTCGAGCTTGATTTTTTCAAGCCTTTTTAATTTTGAGGTAAGTTCATTATATTCTTCCTCATCGATTTTTATTTCTCTCAATTCCTCCAATTTTGCAACAATTTCTTTCAACATTCCTTCTCTCAATGAAATATCCTCATCATAAAAAGCAAGTTTTCCTTTAACTCCTTCTATTTCTTTAAGCAATTGTTCTATTTTTTTCTTCTCTTCTTCGAGATGCTCCATATTTTCGTTTAATTCAAAAATTTCCTTTTTTCTTCCTTCAATTACATTTTTCAGATTTTTTACTTTTTCTTCAAATTCTTTCTTCTGCATTTTCAAATCATTCATCAATTTTTCAAAATGGTCACCCAGCCTTCTACCACACATAGGACAATTACTATCTGGACCAAGCTTCTCTATTTCATTCAATCTTTTATTTAACTTTTCCATCTCATTCAAAATCTGGGATATTTCAACTTCTTTGCCTCTCACTTCTTTTTCAAAATTTAAGATTGCTGCATTGACTTCATTCAATTTTTTTTCTATTTCCCCTTTTTCTTTAACAAGCTCGCTTTCTTTTTCAATTTCCTTCAGCAGTGCTTTTTTCTCCTCCTCTGCCTTTTTTATTTCCCTTTCAATTTCAATTCTCTCCCTGATTAAATTCTTTTTTTCGAAGAATTTTTCTCTTATCTCATCCAATTCTTCCTTTTTTTTCTTGGCTCTGTCATATTCAGATGCAATTGCAGCAATCTCTTCATATCTCTTCCTTTTCTTTTTTAACTCTTCCAATTCATTCTCCCTTTCTTTCCTGATGTAAATCTTTTCTGAAAGTCTACTCTCAAGCATTTTCTTTTTCATAACCATTTCATTGAATTTTTCTGCCCTCTTCTTTTCTTTTTCTCTCTTTGCCTCCACTTCATTCAGTTTCTTCTCATAATTTGATATATTTCTTCCCACTTCTTCTAAAGAAATGGCTAACTCCTTTTCAATTGCTTCTTTCAGTTCAATTTCATTTTTTATTTCATCAACATTTTTAAGAAGTTTCTGTGCATGCTCAACAAAATAACTTTTCTCTCTTTTATCCTCTCTAATTCTCTTTATGGCTTTTTCAATTGCATCTATTTTAAGCATTTTGAGCATATTTTTCTTTCTCTCTCCCGGCGTTTTATCTGATAAAGCATTCAATTCTTTTTGCTTTGCCACAATTGATGTATAAAAGGAATCATAATCCATCCCAATGACTTTTTCAAGATATTTTGTCGCCCCCCTCGCCGTTGTAGCCGCAACGCGCCCATCAACCTTCACCTGTGCATCTGGAGCGAAATTTCTTCCCATAATGCGTGTAATTTCATACACGCTGCCTTTCATTTCAAATTTGAGACGAATCCAGCAATCTTCATGCGGCATGGCACCTTGCCTCTTAATCTGTTCTTTAGCGCGGGGCGTGCGCGTCGCCCTGTTGCCGTATATCGCCCAGCCTATGGCTTCTATCAATGTTGATTTCCCAGCTCCATTGCTCCCTATTATTCCGATTATTCCCTCTGGAAAATATATTGTTGCATTCTTGAACTTTCTGAAGTTGTGAAGCTCTAAACTAATCAGTCGCATGAATTGCCTCCGATAGATATTTTAAAGCAAGCTCTTCTATTTCTTTCTTTCCTTCAAGGGGAACTTTTGAAATGTAATTTTTCCATTCCTCTTCCAAGCTTGCTATTTTACTTTTCGATGCCATTTCATATTTTATTTCCTGCAAATCATATCTGATTTCTGCATGCAAAGCCTGAGATGCTGCCTTCTTGATTCTATTCCAGTCCATGCTCCTCTGCTTTCTTATGTTTAAATTTTTCAAAAATATTCTAACAATTTTTCCCTCAATTCCATCAAATTTTTTTATTATCTCGCCTGTTATTTCATCTGGCTCTAAATCCCTGCAGTCAATGCTGCCAAAATCAATCATTTCTCTTGTTCGCAATGGGACAAATTTTATTTTTAGCTCATTTGCTATTTCTATATCATAAAATCCTTTTTTCTCCCCAGCTTCTTTAAAAGAAAAATATTCTGTAGAACCACTGTAATATGCATTTTTTGTTACCTCTGTAGCTCTATGATAATGACCCAAAGCAATGTAATCAAAAGAAGGAGAGAGATAACCTGATGAAATAATCTGCTCGTTGAAGTCGCCTCGACTGAATTCCTTTATTCCTATTATTCCAACATGCATTGTTAGCAGATTTACATGATT
>CAZNGK010000209.1:0-2647 GCA_964572575.1 uncultured Thermoplasmatales archaeon
AAAAAATAGAAAAGTTTTTAATATACCCGGCCCCCCTCCTTTTTTATAAATGTTTGCAAAATTTTTAATGCATGTTTACGAATGAAATGGAAAGTGAAGTGTACTGTTTAAAGCATTTAGAAATAGTAGATATAAAGACATGTATGTTATGCTCTCATTACAAAAAATTTTTACTTACTGCCAGATGTCACTGGAAACAAAAGATAACCATACCTCAGATTCTACATCTGCCAATGATACATGTTGATGCCAAAAGGTTGAAATTTGCAGTTAAAAGAGCAGTAGAAATTTTGAAATAACATTTTATCTAAGCATTTATCCACAGGTTGAATAACCGCATTGTTTGCATATTCTGCATCCTTCCTCATATATAAGTGGAGAACCGCAATCTGGACATACACCAACAGGAGCTGTCTCTACATACAATGGCTCTTCCTTCCTTTCAAAATGCTCTAAGCGAGGTGCTTCAAAAACTTCCTTTCCTTTTATATGTTCCTCTATTGCCTTTGCTATTGCATCTGGACATGATAAAATTGGTCCCCCTCTGGCAAGTAGAGGATTGGGACATCTTATTGCTTTAAGTTGCTTTATAATTGCTTCAGGCTTAACACCAGAACGCAAACATAATGAAACTAATCTGCCCACTGCTTCCAGCTGGGCATCTGCACATCCTCCTGCCTTTCCAAGACGGGCAAAAACTTCAAAGAGACCATGTTCGTCTTCATTCATTGTCACATATAAATTCCCGCAACCTGTTGCAATTTTTCTTGTTACACCTCTGACAACTGGGGGGCGTGGGCGTGGGAAGGGTGTAGCTTCTCTTCTTTCTTCTTTTGCTGAGATTACTTGCTGAGGTCTGCTTCCATATCTATACACAGTTATGCCCTTGCATTTAAGTTCGTAAGCAAGCATATATGCTCTGCGAACATCTTCCTGCGTTGCATTCTCCCTCAAATTTATTGTCTTGGAAGTTGCATTGTCCACATATTTTTGGAAGGCTGCCTGCATTCTCACATGCCATTCTGGAGAGATATCTAAGGCAGTGACGAAAAGACTCTGCACTTCTGCTGGCACATCATCTATCCCCTGAACAGAGCCATTATTCTCTGCAATTTTTCTGAGTAACTCCTCGCTGAAAAATCCTTTTTCCTTTGCAATTCTTTCAAAATAAGGATTTATCTCATAAAGCCTGTCTTCTTCATCAAGAACATTTCTTACAAATGAGATAGCAAAAAATGGTTCAATGCCTGAAGAACAGCCTGCGATAATTGAAATGCTTCCTGTTGGTGCTATTGTCGTTACAGTAGCATTTCTCATTGCCTCATATTTTCCATCCCATACACTCCCCTTAAAATTTGGAAAAGAGCCTCTCTCCTTTCCAAGCTCGACAGAGGCAAGGCGAGCTTCTTTCTGGATGAACGACATTACCTTCTCGGCTATCTCCAAAGCTTTTTCATCGCTATAAGAGATGCCAAGCTGGACAAGCATGTCGGCAAATCCCATTACTCCCAGGCCAATTTTTCTGTTTGCTATTGTCATTTTTTCAATCTGTTTAATGGGATACTTATTCATGTCAATAACATTATCCAAAAAATGAACTGCTTTCCATGTAACATCTTTCAGCTTCTCCCAGTCTATTTCACCATTTTTCACAAATCTTGCAAGATTTATAGAACCAAGATTGCAAGATTCATATGCCAAAAGAGGTTGCTCCCCACAAGGATTTGTTGCTTCTATCTCACCAATATGCGGAGTAGGATTATGCCTGTTTATTTCGTCAATGAATATCATGCCAGGCTCCCCACTCTTCCACGCTTCTTCAACAATTTTGTCAAAAACTTCCTTGGCATTTAGCTTTCCTTCCGCTTTCTTTGTGCGGGGATTTATTAACTCATAATCTTCTCCCTTTTTTGCTTTTTCCATGAAATCATCAGTGACAGCAACAGATATGTTGAAATTTGTAAGTTCTTCTAAATCTTCTTTACAGCTTATAAATTCCATTATGTCAGGATGGTCAACTCGCAGTATACCCATGTTTGCTCCTCTTCTTCGTCCCCCCTGCTTTATTACATCCGTTGCAGAATTAAAAACTTTCATGAAAGAAATTGGACCGCTAGCAATTCCTCCAGTGCTTTTGACAATATCTCCTTTTGGTCTTATTCTGGAAAAAGAGAAGCCTGTGCCCCCACCACTCTGATGAATCAGAGCAGTATGTTTCAAAGTTTCGAAAATTTTGTCCATTGAGTCCTCGACAGGCAAAACGAAGCAAGCAGAAAGCTGTTGTATGCTTGTTCCCGCATTCATAAGCGTTGGAGAATTTGGCAGGAAAAGTAAATTTGACATTATTTCAAAAAATTCTTTTTCTGCTTTTTTTACATCCCCCCCATATTTTTTATCAGCAGAAGCAATATTTTTTGCAACTCTCTTAAACATTTCCTCTGGAGTTTCAATAACTTTCCCACTTCCATCTTTCCTTAGATATCTCTTTTCCAAAACTTTAATTGCGTTCTCTGTAAGCTTAATCATTGTAATTGTAAAATGAAGAGTATTTATTAATTATTTGCCCACTTATAGTAATCTTGCCTATAATAATCTATCGTAACCCACCATGGCTATATTTCCTCCAATAAATATGTGAGTATCTGGT
>CAZNGK010000210.1:0-2618 GCA_964572575.1 uncultured Thermoplasmatales archaeon
GGTCTATGAAGGAATATTGAAAAATTGCCATGATATTTTTCATCCTACATTTGGTCTGTCAGTAAAAATATATTAACCAACAAACTTGTTCTTTATCCTCTTTATAATTCCATCAAATATTCCTCAAAGTTTTCAACAACATACTTTTTTCCCTTTTTTATTATTTTGTGTCCCTCTTTCTCCAACAACTTTTTCTGAGCTTCTGCTCCGCCAGGAAACTTTTCATTTAGCGCCCCATCTGTTTTTAATGTTCTCCAGTAAGGAGTAATATCTTTTTTGCCTTCCTCTCTTTCTTCCTCTGCTGCACGAGCTGATATTGAAACAAAAATACCAGTGGTGAGAGGGCATGCAATAGTTGCATTATGTTTTTTAGCAAGAAACTCACGGATTTGATTTATTGTAATGAGCTTTCCTTCAGGAACCTTTCTCATAATTTCATTTACTTCTTTTGGCGAGGGAATGACAATAGTGCCTTTTCCCCATTTTTTACTCATTTTTTCAGTTATTTTTTCAACTCTTGGCAATCCTTTATCATCTTCAAGTTTTTCTCTCCATGATTTACGTTTAGCCATGTTCCTAACCCAATTTTCAAATAAATCTTTTACTATAAAATGCTAAAAAAGTGAAAAACTAATGTTTTCTTTTGTGCTTTCCTGAATTTTGTCAATGAATAAATTATTTATTTCGGCAAGTTCTATCTGATGCTGTCGCATTATGGAGATTTAGAACTGAAAAAGAAGTAAATGGAGCTTATCAAGCGAGTCCTATTCTTAAAAATCTGATGAGCATAATTATGCCCGAATTTACAACAGGATTTGACTTTTCAAAACATTTATAAGTCTTTTTGTATTACATTTTTGCTAAAAAGTAATACGTGATAATATGCATATACCTGATGGATATCTTGATTGGTGGATTTGTATTCTGATGTATGCAATATCTGCAGGAGTAATTGCATATTCCATAAAAAAAGTTAAAGGAAAAATAGACGCTCAGAAAATACCAACAATAGGCATTGTGGCTGCTGGAATATTTGCCGCTCAAATGCTAAACTGGCCTATTCCTGGTGGCACTTCCGCCCACTTTGTTGGAGGTGCTCTGGCAGCCATAATTTTGGGACCATATACAGGAGTGCTTGCAATGGCAAGCGTAATCACAATTCAGAGTTTAGTTTTTGGTGATGGAGGAATAAGTGCTCTTGGTGCGAATATATTCAACATGGCAATAGTGGATGTTTTTGTTGGCTATGCAGTTTATAGGGCATTGAAAGAGAATGCCATGGCAGCATTTCTGGCAGGATGGCTTGGAATATGGCTTGCTGCAATAGCATGTGGAATAGAGATAGGCGTTTCTTCAATCTTTGCATATAAAATTTCCATAACTCTTCCTGTGATGGCAATATGGCATGGTTTGCTTGGAATAATAGAGGGAATTGCAACAGCATCTGTAGTCAGCTACATCAAATCATATCATTCTGAAGCAATGGGGGTGCCTGCATGAAAAAGATCGGAATGAAAAAGGCATATGTTGTCATAGCCATAATGATTGCTCTTGCCCCTCTTTTCGCATGGCTTGCAGAGGAAGTTGGTTATTCAGAACCACTGGAAAATGCAGCAGAGGAAACAGGAGCAGGAGAAGGCAGTTCCATTTTCTCAGGCATATTCCCTGACTATACAGTGCCGGGAGTTAATCCATATTTATCTGCTCTGATTACTGGCTTAATTGGTTGCCTTATTCTTATTTCTGTGGCAATGATCTGGTCTAAACTTAAAAATGGTTAATGCAGAGCATACACTAAGAGATATAGCATCGACGCTTAGAAATTTCTTTTCAGCTGAAGAATTTTCATATAAAAAAGGATATTTACAGGATATCAGAACAGATGTTAAATTTCTTGGCATAGTGCTATTAATTTTTCTTGCAGTTGCAACAAATGATTTTATTTTCTTTACTTCAGTTATTGCCTTCTCATTGGTTATGGTTTATCTCTCAAAAGTAAGCTTCAGACAATATTTCTCAAGATTTTATCTGATACCTATCTTCTCTTTAGTTGTTGTCTTACCCTGGATTTTTTTGAAAGATGGAAATGCCATTTATTTTTATGGAATGAGAATAAGTTATGATGGCATATATTATGTGGTAATTTTCTTTACCCGTGTGGTGGCATGTGTTTCATTAATTTCGCTACTGCTTTTTACAACAAAAATGTCTCATCTCGCCCATTCCATGAAAAAATTAAAGATTCCTTCCACCTTCGTAACCATACTTGTAATCGTTTACAGATTTCTTTTTACATTTCTTACAGAACTTTACAATATGCTATTAGGCAAGGAAAGCAGAACCTTTACAAAATCTCATCGCCTTGAAAATGCAAAAAAATTTGCTGGAAATTTTATGGCAAGGGTTTTGGTAAAAAAGGAAAATGTATACATGGCAATGAAAGCAAAAGGTTTTAATGGCATACTTCATAGCTATGGAAAAGAAGAAAAATGGAATGGAAATAGCATTTCATTTGTAATACTCATTGCATCTATGGTGTTGTTATGGACAATAATAAAATTATAGAAGCAGAAGGCATAACTTATATTTATCCAGATGGAACTGTAGCTATTGAAAAT
>CAZNGK010000211.1:0-2610 GCA_964572575.1 uncultured Thermoplasmatales archaeon
TTAGAGCAAATCTGCAATATACTCTATTATCATATTCCATTCCTTCCCTTTGGCGTAAGATTTTTAATATATAAATGCATAGAAAAGCAATGAAAAATGAAATTAAAATATTTCATTTTAGCTATAATGAGAGAGGTTGTATGAACAAAAATTTCGGATATTCTCCGTTAAGTGAAATCGAGGGCAAAGGCAAATACAATGTAATACCAAGGTGGTATTGTGAATAACAAATCTAATACTTCTAAAGGTCCAAAATTATTACACTATTGGACAATAATATCGTTTCTTTTGGCAATTATTTCACTCTTACTCACAATAATATTTAGAGATAATCCTTTGCTCTATGACATTTTTAGAGGTTTTGTACTTGTTTTTGCACCTTTATTCATAATCACTTTGCTAGATAGATTGTATATTGTCAAACATCTTGAGGCTCTAATAAAGGGACAATTCAAGGTGGGGATGTCTTATGAAAAAATTAGAAAACAAGGTTATAATGATTTGCATCTCAAATTCGATTTTAATAAAATATTCAATGATGTTGAGGATGGTGGAGTATTAAAAATATTAGATACTTATATCCCACGGGTTTTAGAATTTTTAGATAGTTTAGAATCTGCTTTGAATAGGGATGTAACTATTAAAATCTTAGTAATTAATCCTGATTCCGATGTAGCCAAATTCAGAGCGGAAGAAATAAAAACAAAATGCCCATATCCCATATTCAAAGAAGAGATCAAATTTTACGTAAAACGGATAATTTCCAAAATTCCCCGGGAAAAAGTTAAAAACCTTCAGTTAAGATATTATTCCGATTTGCCTTGTGTCCCTATGTATATACTCAAAAATACACGAAAACCATCTAAGTTATATTATAGCTTCTTTCTCAGTGAGGCATCTGCATTTTGTCCCCATTTTGAGATAATAGAGAAACCAGATGGTTTATTGCCTGCCTTCGAAAAATACTTTGATGAAAAATGGGAAAGAAATGCTGGAAATGACGTGTACCGTAACCAATAAATTTATGGAAAAGCATACTCAGAATGATAGCTTGCTATCGCCGAAAGTAGACTATCCTTGTCCCCGACTCTTTGCAACCCTTCGGTTGCTCGATGCTATGCACTCGCACAACAAGCAGGTATTTGGCTTCGCTCCACTTCGCCCAAATCCTCGTTTTGCTCGGTTTCAAACGCCTGCCAAACATTGTCCGTAATTGTAGCAGGTAGATAACTAGAGATGAATAAAATAAAAGATGAGAAAAAAATAATAAGGGGATTGCCTTAAAATAGTGGGCTTAGATAAAAAGAGATGTTTGAGATGAGAGAAAGAATCCCTAGTTATGAAGAACAAAAAGTCTTAGGGAATAGAGATGCGACATCAGAATATGTTACAGAAGCGAGGGAAGAATTTTGGATATGCATGCAGAAAATATTTTTAGAGATTGCTAAAAAAGCATTCAATAAAGAGGAAAATGTTGCTGATGCAGTAATGGAAAAAGCAATTAATTGTTGGCGTAGCTACTTTCAATCAATGAAAGGAGGAATAAATCTCACCAATGAAGATATTAAAAATATGCTCAGGAAAGAAGAAGATAGGCAAAAGAAATTTTATAACGCTCTTACAAAAATAGTAGATGAATTCAGAATGAAAGGATTTAGAGCAGAAATATTGCCTCCTGATGAATGCTATGCAAATTCTTACTGGAATACTGGGCTAACTGTTGGATGTAACATTAAAATTAATAATGCTTATCTCTGTGCATTTCCTTTGGTTCCAGCAACAACTTCCTATTTTTTATCATTGCGACAGGAATCTGCAGCAAATATTATTCTGCTCAGTAAAGATTTTATCATAATGCAACCATATGATCAAACACTGGAAGAAGAATTCTGGAAAGTAAATGAGAAAATGTTTACAGAAAAAGATGTGAAAGATGATTTCCCAGAAGCTGATTTTGCTGTGTTAAAAAATAATTTCCTTCTTCTGGTTTCTTCCAAAATATTTTCCAAAGCTGAGCTGGAAAAAATAAGGAAAAATATAATGTTATTTCCATAGTAAAAGGGGATTTAAGTAATTTTAACGCTTTCATATATATTGAAGAAGATGATGAATTGTGAATAAGAGAAATCAAGGGAAGAAAATGGAAGGAATTTCAAAGGAAAAAATAGAGAAGCTTATACGTCAGGAACTTGAGAGGGTGAAAAGGAATTTATCGAGCTTCTTAGAGCTCTGGAAGATGGAAGTATAACTCAGGAAGAATTTAGAGAGAAAAATAGAATGTTGCGAGGATTTGGTATCTGGTGGAGCTCGGAATCGCGATATTCTCTTGGCAAAATAGAAATAAATTATGTAAAAAAATTGGAAGAAAATCTCTATGAAATCTCTGTCATATGCGAGATGTATTACGAGAGCAGTCATATATATTGGGAAGAGAATGGAGCAATTCCAGAATATGCCAGAACATTCAAAAAAGCAATAGTGGAAATAACTATCAATGATGCTCTCGAAGTTTTAGGTTTCGATTTTAGATGGATTAAATGAAAGTTAATTACTCATCATGTCATAGTTATCTTTAAATTTAATAGCATAATATTCATCATGATTGTTGAA
>CAZNGK010000212.1:0-2609 GCA_964572575.1 uncultured Thermoplasmatales archaeon
TGCGAAACCGACTGCGTCGGGTTTCGCAAGCGGAGGCCGAGGCATGAGATTGGTTAAATAGTAGTAGTATGAGAAAATAAAGTGGTGGAATTATGGCCATTGGCGGGCGGATTGGCGGTTTTTTGGGCTGGTTTTGATTGGGAGGGATTCCTATAAAAAAAATAAAATAAAACACGACTCGATTAACTTAAAAGGCCGCTCAGCAACAAGCGACCTTGGATTGAAGCTTATCGGTTATAACCACGAAGTAATTAAAATACATTTAACTATTTCGATTCTCCTGTAAATATTCGATTAATTCGACTCGACTATGGCCGCTCGATATTCGACTCGATTATCAGTTGGATTGGTTGGATAAGTTGGATCAGTTTATGGTTAGAGAAGTAAGGAAAAAGGTTATGGTTATGGGTTGATATGGTAATGATGATGGTTAGTATAACAATTGAGAAAAGGATAAGGTTAAGGCTTGGGTTGGTTTTGGAAAAATTAAGAATGGAAGCTCCGAAAATTCGAAAACGATAAAGATTTGTCAGGCATGGCTGCGGGACATGGATCTTAACTCAATGAATTCAGAGCTTCCGCATCTCGGGCAGATTTTTAGTTTGCCCGTTTTGTCTCCAAAGCCGCATTTTTTGCATCTTCTTGTTATCATTCTTTCAGCCACTTGTAAAATTTGTCTGCTATTTCCAAAATTGTGTCGGTTGTTATTGAATCGTCTATGTCTGATTTTATTGTTTTTAGGCGTTCTATTATTAAGTTTGTTGCTGTTAGTAGGGCCGTTCGTTTGTCGATGTTTTCGTTCCTTAGGGGCGGTTTTTGGGGTCCGAGCGTTCGGAGTTCTAATAGGTTTATTTTTGTAATGTTCCTGTTCTCTCCTTTGACTCTGTATTCGGCCTCTACCATAGAGCCGATTGGAATGTTTTGGAAGTTTCCGAAGGTCGTAAACCATTGCTCCTGGCCTTTCTCATCTGTGATTAATATGGCTTTTAGGTCCGGATGTTTGTCGGGCTTTGGGTCGTATCTTTCCAATATTCCTTTTATTTTTGGCATTTACAACTCCTCCAAGGTGAATAATATTGCTCTTTTAAATTCGTTTGGTTGCAATTCTGCAAGGATTTTGTCAGCTTCGATGTAAAATTTTTCGGCGTCTTCTGTTCTTTTAAAAATTTTTTCTGTTAAGATTTTGAATATCTTGTCCTTATCTTTGTCTGATGAGGCGAATACTGAAATTATTGTTTCTGTTGAGCATCGGCTTTTGTCTTCTTTTGAAACTTCGAAGTATTTTTCTTTGTCGTAGTCGAAAAAGGATATTAGATAGTTTTCATTCTTCTTGATTGCTTTGTAAAAGATTCTTTTGTTCATTTTAATCACTTCCCTCATTTATTTTGATTTATTTTGTGCCAACCGGTGTCGGAATCCCATTCCCATTCTCCACAATTCTGACAGAAAACATATCCTTCTTCTGCGGTTAAATCCTGCTTCTTACTGCATTTAGGACATCCACCATCCCGCTTTGCTTCTCTCAAAGCGTCTTCATCTTGAGAGCGGTAGCCCTCAAAATCCCACCAATCGGCTACATCTATAAAGCAGCCGAGTTTTGAAAAAACTTGTGTCATTTTTTTATCACCTCTTTATCTTGGTTGCGAGTCCGGGGAGGAGCTTATATAATCAACAAAATAACCTGAGATTTGGTTGTCTTTTATCATGGACTTGGGCAGCCATGAAGTGCCTCTTGTCCCATCTGAACAGACAACCTGAGCCAGGAGGCCTTTTTGGGTTTCTCTTATGTGAGTATCAACATCACAGACTGCATTAGGGTCTGGCTTTCCTGAAGTCATATAAGTTGCTCCTCCTCCGGATTTCTCGCCATACAATATTGCATTATATGCAATTAAACCAGATAAAATTAATAATCCGATTACTACCATTGCTATTGTTTGTTTTTCTGCGTTCATATTATCGCCTCGTTTGTTTGTGCGAGGAGTGGCTTAATCTCCTCGCTTTTCATTTTCATTACCTCATAAACTTTTCTTGCGTCCTCTTCTGTTTTAAATTCTAAGTCTAACCTGCCATTTTTATAGAGCCTGAATGATTTAATGGGGCCTGTGAATAGCTCGTGTTTCTCAAACTTATGGTTTCCTTCTGCAAAATAAAGAAATCCTGATATTTCATTTCCTTCTACTGTTCTTGGGTCAGCATTTTCAAGCACTATTTTTGCCAGCTTCTCTACTGCTTTGACTGTTTCCATGTCGCTAAAGTAAACATTTCCTGAAAATGATATTGTAAACCAGACTCTGAGAATTAATTTTCTGCCTCTTACATGGTCCTCTAAGTTCCTGCTTAGGCATCTCCTTGCATTTTCAATTATGTTCTTTAAGCTTAATTCTCTTTCTCTTCCTGAATATTCCTCTTTTAGCCATGACAAGATTACTTCCTCTTTAAAATCATCTTGCATAACATTGTTTAGATGTTCATAAAGCTTTAATGTGTCTATTTTTAAGTTTGGGTTTCTATCCTCATATTTTTGCAGCACTACTTTTATCAGTTCTTTTCTTGTCTCGTTTAAAATGTCCTTAAATTTGTAATGGTCATAAAGCGGGTTTTTCCAT
>CAZNGK010000213.1:0-2607 GCA_964572575.1 uncultured Thermoplasmatales archaeon
TTATCTCCTGCATATGCTACCTTTGTATATGCTAAGTTATATAATTCATTTTTTAATTATTCTCATGAAATGGCTTGCCATATTATCTTCGGCTCTTCTATTTATGCCATATTTTGTCTTCCCTACCGATAGTGAGATAAACATTGAAATAAAAGCAGGAGAGATAAAAACTCTGGAATTTCCTATGGGAACGAAAATAAACGTAAAGGCAGATGTAGAATATCATATGGCGGGAGGAATAAAAAATGGTGAGCATAAAATTTTTCTAATCATATATTCTGAAAAGGATACCACAGTTAAAGTA
Organism: uncultured Thermoplasmatales archaeon; assembly: GCA_964572575.1. GTDB lineage: Archaea > Thermoplasmatota > E2 > UBA202 > JdFR-43 > VBQI01. The sequence continues at coordinate 305 of CAZNGK010000213.1, forward strand.
GAATATAAATTGTCCCGCAAGCCTTTGAAAGCTGGAGAATATGACTTCCTTATTATTGCTCCAGATAAATGGACTGAGCTGATTATCCCACTAAAAGAGCATAAAGAAAATCATGGAATAAAAACAATAGTTGTTGGGCTTAGCGAGATATACAATGGTAAATATTTTGCTGTACAGGGAAAGGATGATGCTGAGAAAATAAAATATTTCATAAAAGATGCAATTGAAGAGTGGGGCATTAAATATGTTTTGCTTGTCGGCGGAAGGAAATATGCCAAGGAAGAGTGGCTTATGCCAGTGCGATATATATGGCTTAATGATAGGAGTTCTTCATGGGAATATGAAAGAAAATTCATAAGCGATTTGTATTATGCCGATGTATATAATGCAGATGGAAGCTTTTCTTCATGGGATACAAACGGCAATGGTTATTATGGCGAATATGACCATGAAATGCATGGCGAGAAACTTTCAGATGAATTAGATTTATTTCCTGACGTCTATCTTGGCAGGCTTGCATGCAGGAACGAAAAAGAATTAAAGAGAGTAATCAAGAATATTATTGATTATGAAAATGAAAATGGACATCCAACTAAAAAAGCAGTTTTATGTGGAGGAGATCTATATCTTCATGATCCATGGGACGTGGCAGAAGGCGAATATCTGCTGGAAGAAATAGCAGAAAAAATGAGAGGGTATGATACAGTTAAGCTATATGCTTCTGAAGAACTAAATTTCAGAAAAATAAATGATGCAATAAATGAGGGAGCAGATTTTGTTATTTTCGAAGGAGCTGGAAATCATCATTTATGGGCTACTCATGCAAAGGATAACGAGAAATGGATTTACTATTATGCATGGAACATTATGCAGTTAAAAAATGAACATTTGCCTATTGTACTTACATCTGGTGCAAGGCTTGGACAATTTAACTGGAGCAGAGAATGTTTTAACTGGCTTTTTGTTTCAAAGGGCAAAGCTGTTGCAAGCATTGGCCCAACTGGCTTGTGCTGGATTGGACATGGAGAAAATGTCACAAAAATGTTTCTTGGAAGGCTACATATTTTACTCTGCCAAGAAATGACTTCATCGCAGACGCTTGGGGAGGCATGGGGAAATGCAATAACAGAGTATCTCTCTGAATATTCTTGGCAAGGTGTTGCAAAGGCATTTCATATGAAGGCTGCTGAAGAACTTGAGCTTTTTGGAGATCCAACCCTGAAGATAGGAGGATATAGCACAATGAAAGCATCCTCGATTAACAGAATATTTCATGTTGGAGGAAATGGCCCAGATAATTACACTCGCATACAAGAGGCAATAGACGATGCGGGTGATGGAGATACCATTATTGTTCACGAAGGAGTATACATAGAAAATTTATCGATAGATAAATCACTCACATTTATAGGAAAAAATGCGAGGATAAAAACAAATGGTATCGTTATTATTGCTCCAGATGTATCTATTGAAGGATTTTGTATAGAAGGATATGGAAAGGGAGATGGCATAACATGCTATGGAGATGGCTTAATACTGAAAAATAATGAAATTTATCTTTTCAACAAAAGCATATTCATCTCAGCTGAAAACTGCATAATAGAAGAAAATGAGATAAGAAATAATGAGTGTGGTATATGGCTTAGTTCTATTTGGCTTAACTCTACCTGGCTTAATGCAGAGATTAGAGAGAATTCAATAAAAAGTAACTGGTATGGAATATGGATGGAAAAAGCCTCAGCTTCCATCGAAAGAAATAATTTTTCATATAATCAGTGGTATGCTTTATGGGCAGAAGGAAATGATGGCAAAATTGAAGAAAACACTTTTTTCAGAAACTGGTATTCCATCTATTTATACAATTCTCAAGGCTTTGAAATTTCTGGCAATGTCATCATAGGCAATATGCACGGCCCGCAATTTGTAAACTCAATCAGAAATAATATTGAGAGCAACACTATAGAGAAAAACGAGCATTACGGCATATATTTTGGATGGAGAAGCAAGGATAACATCATAACAAAAAATAACTTCATAGAAAATGCACAGAATGCAAGAGATGATGCAGGTAACGAATGGCAGAGCAACTACTGGAGCGATTATATTGGGCTAAGAATAAAACTTCTGTATCTGCTCCACATACCTTATTTCATTCCAAAATTTTCATTTGACTGGCATCCTCAGCTTGAACCATATGATATAACAGAACCACACAATATATATTAACAAAAAATTATATTCAGGGCGCGTGGCCTAGCTAGGATAGGGCGGCAGCCTCCTAAGCTGCAAGTCGCGGGTTCGAA
>CAZNGK010000214.1:0-2574 GCA_964572575.1 uncultured Thermoplasmatales archaeon
GCATCTCCATCTCCTCCCTTGCAGTCAATTTTCGGCATGGCTCCCCTTGCAGGAGGTAAAAATGGAAGAAGAAGGGAAAAAGAATAGGGTAAAAATTGTGTATGATGATGGAGACCATACATCCGTAGCCAGAGGAATAATAATAGATGAAGATGATTTTTTTTACACGGTTCAGGATGACAACGGAAAAACTTTGAGAATTGGAAAAAGACACATCATAAAAATCGTGATGAATGGTTTTGTTTCGAAGGAGGAGGCAAATATCCTGATGAAATAGAGGAGGGATAAAATGGAAGGCGATGGCATGATAGAAGGAAAAAAAGCAAATTCTTTATATACTAATAAAAAAATAAAGGGGAAGAGGGGCATAGTTTATGGCACTATGCCTTTAGGGACTGCATATTATGCAGTCCTCTATTTTCCTGTGGCAAGGAATATTGCACTGCCCAAAAAAACCAATATAAATCCAACCATTATGGCAGTCGGATTTGGGAATAATGTTGCACCGAGTATTATTGCAAACACACCACCCGATGCACATATTCCAGATACTGTTTTGGGCAACGTTATAATTATTCCTTGCTCTCCAGCTTGCATTTTTGGCATACTTTCCTCTATTTTTTATTTCCAATATAGCATCTATCTATATTCTGTATCGGTCTATCCGATACGTCAGATGTTCCACAAAACACACACGGAGGCAAATTTGGGAACATCTCACTCATTCTTTTATTTTAAAAATTACATCCTTATTTTGTTATCACCTCCACCCCACTTTAATGATTGTGGGATTGTAAATTGTAAAAAAGTGCAGGAAACCTCTATAAGAATGGCAGACCGTTTAAATATATATACCTTAAGAGTTTCTTTCAACGGATATAATAAACTTGCATTATTTTATAAACTTAACGTTGTTAGAGAGATAGGAGAATACTCAAAGATTGAGAGTTTCTTTCAACCAATTAATTTTTTGGGTATTCTCCCTCTAAACAATTTTTTGGAGGTGATACCATGATTTCCACGACTTACGCAGAATTTGAATGTAAGGATTGTGGATACATCTGTTGGTCAGAAAATGAAAAAGAAATCAGAGAACTTAAAGAACTTTATGATACAGGACATCTCGAATGCCCATACTGTGGCGGACATGACTTTTCATACAAAATAAAAGGAAAGGGTGGCGGGAACAACTCTTTTTTTGATGTTGCCTCCTCCGCCACCCCCATCCCCTCTGAGGTAGAAAATGACGGATGAATGGAGCTTGAAAGGAAAAGTAAGATTGACATGGTTCGGAACGCCTTTATATTCACAGGAAACCATCGAAACCCTCCGACAAAAACTTATAGAGGATGTGGAAGGACTTTGTGATGACAGAATAGGAAAAGCCATCATAAGCATAATAAACTGTCGTTTTGGAGTGGAGGAGGTGGATAATGCTGAATAAAAGCAAGGGCAATATGTATCCGTGGGTGAGCCATACTTGGAATCCCATCAGGGGCAGATGCCCGCATGATTGCCAGTATTGTTACATGAAATCAGTTAGGCGGGATATTGGAGAACTGCGACTTGAGGAAAAATGTTTGAATGATAATCTTGGAATCAGAAATACAATTTTTGTGGGAAGTAGCACAGATATGTGGGCGAGGGAAGTGCCAGATGAGTGGATACTGAAAGTATTGGAACATTGTAGAGAATATCGAAATAACACATATCTTTTTCAGAGTAAAAATCCATTTAGATTCAGCAGATTTAGAGGTTTATTCCCTTCTAAAGTAATTCTTGGAACTACTTTAGAGACAAATAGAGATTATGATTTTTCTAAGGCACCCCAACCGAGATTAAGAGCCGAAGCACTCAAGAGTTGGGATGGAACAGGAATTAAAAAAATGATTTCAATAGAACCAGTGATGGATTTCGACTTGGACAAATTCATTACAATGATTGCGATGTGTGAACCTATTTTTGTTTCAATAGGTGCAGACAGCAAGGGGCATAATCTCCCAGAGCCACCAGCATGGAAGGTTGAGAGATTGATTGAGGAATTGAGGAAATTTACTGAAGTAAAAGTAAAGGAAAATTTGAATAGGGTATTGGAGGTGAGCCATGGCACTCAGTAGCCGTTATCACCTCTCTCACAACATCCGCCAGACCTCTCTCATTTCCTTTAAGGAAGAATTTCCACATTTGGGCAAAAGGCAGTATGAAGTTTTGAAATGTATCAGGGACCTCAATCATCATGGCATCCATCCAACCGACCGTGAAATTGCAAAGTATCTTGGTTATGCTGATCCCAACAGAGTTCGCCCCCGCCGTCATGAACTCATGCAGTATGGCATCATAGAAGAAGCAGGAAAGAAGATATGTCCAGTCAGTGGCAAGCTCGCCATCACATGGAAAATTTCTTCTCGCATTCTTGACAAAATAGACACGATACTGAAAATGAGGGAGGAGGTGAGAGAATAAATCAAAAATGGGCAGAGGCATTGAAAAGATTTGATGCAATGAAGGCAAAGCCCCTGGATGAGAAAATAGAACATTCCTTTTCGTTAATTAAAAAGGTTTTCCAGGATCATA
>CAZNGK010000215.1:0-2549 GCA_964572575.1 uncultured Thermoplasmatales archaeon
CCCGCTTCTTCCTGACTCCATCCTGATGGTGGGACTCCTGCTGAGAAATCTTCATATAAGAATGTTCCGAGAACTCCTTCCATTATGGTACACTTTACTGTAACATTTGTTTGATTTCTATCTCCAAAGTTTTTAATGGTTGCATTTATTGTATAGTTTCCTGGAGGAACGTTTCCAGTTGGATAATTTATTGACAAAACCCCCACATCATTCGCGTAAACAACATCTAGAGTGACTGGCACGGTTACTTCTGGTTCGTTCACATCATTGCTGGAAATAATTAAATTGCCGTGATATATTCCTTGAGTCAATCCTGTGGAATTGACTGTGACAGTAACATTAAGAGAGTCTCCAATTGGAACCATTCCATTTGTTGGGCTCGCATATAGCCAGCTACTATCTGTAGATATGTTAAATGTAAGATTTTCGTGTGAATTTTCATCGTTACCTATAACAAGTATTTTATCATCTGTAGAATTTGTTTCTATATAAAAATCAAAATTTTCTGGATTTACCCAGATATCGGGAGAATATACTACATGAACCGTTTTGTTAGCTTCATTATTAGTGGTATCATTTTCATTTGGTACGGGCTCTGCTTCTATTGTCACCAAATATGTTCCCACCCCGGGATTCCACTCAAAACTTACCTGTTCAGCCTGTCCAACTGGCAAGCTATTAATAGTCATACTATCTATGGTACTTCCGTTAACTGTGAAATTGACCAATATATTGCTTTCATCATTCATTCCTTTGTTAATAACTGTCGCATTTACATATACAGATTCTCCATATGGTATATAGGTATCTACATCAAGATTTTCTACTGCAATATCGTGCTCCCACAACGTTCTCCATATTTTTACAGAAGGGTCTCCTAATATATTATAAGCTTCAAAATAGTATTTGGTGCGCCCTCCGCCATTATAATATTGATACAAGTATAATAAAGCCTGATCTGTCATGCCCCCAATTGTTTCGATATTGTCTACCCACCATGCATAAAACATTTTTTTCTCAAGTACATCATCTTCATCCCAGTAAGTATAGTAAGAAGCCCCCCAGAAGGCGAGGGCCGCTTTTTCTGCTTCTCTCAACCATGTTTCTCCAAAGCACTCATCTACTTGGAAAGAACCCGTTAGGCATGCGTGACTGCAAACAAAAGGATACATTCCATAGTTTGTAAGACTCCTTACATCTGATTGACTCAATGGTGGACCATCTGCCCAGCTTGTTTCACTTCCATGCCCAGAATATATGGCCAAGCTTCTTCCATCATTCAATGCATTTATCACCTGCTGTGTCGTAGCTCCATATGTATGACAATATAGCTTGTCGCACGTATAATTGTTTGGCAACAGATAGTTATTTATCACATAATTATGTGTGCCTTCTGAAATTTGGTAATTGTCCTCACTGGCCATAAAGGCTGCCTTCTTTATAAAATCATTCGATGGAAAATTTCTTGCTTCGTATGAAATTGTTTTGTTCACCATAGCTACAACATGGGCCTCTGCAGCAGCGGGAAAACGTCCAATGTGGATGTCAGGGAAATAATCAGTTCCATCCACAGTTACATAATACAGGTCAACTGCATTTGGTCCAGTTGTTCCAGTCCAAGTTGGTATCTGGGGCGTATCACCAACGAGAAGAACATATGATGGAGGAGTGGACCAATTGTGATACGCATTATCTATATAGTTTCGTATATTTTCTTTAGAAGGACCTCCAGGAATATCAGAAGTATTTGTGATAGTTACTTCATATCCTATCGTCTCTTTCCAATTGGCAAAGGGCAATATTTCATCATAAAAATCATCATATACAATAATAAGATATCCTTCTCCATTCTTGGCATTGCTTCTTACTTTATAATCATCGTGATTTAAAATTAATTTTTCAAACATTTTTTGGAAGGCTGGAGATGTGTATCTATTAATTTTTTCTCGCGTTAATTCAAAATCTGCTCCATAAAAAGTTATTTTTATTTTACATTTCTTCATTATTTTTAGCTCGCCAGTAGATGGCAAATACTGCACCGGATATATTTCTAGGGTGTTTAAATTGCGGCCTCTAAGTACTCCACTTTCTGTTAGCCGGGCTATATCGCCGGGCATAAACTCTCTGCTTGCGTAATACTCTTTATCAATAAAAAATTCTACATCGCTTAAGTTTTTATTTTTTGGGATCGATTGCTGCACAGGCACAACTCTTGAGGGGAGGCCAAGTTCTTTAAGTGATGTGTATTCCCAAGAGATATCTGAAACAGATATTTCGGAGGTCGCCTTCTCTGGGACTTCAATTATGTGTCTAATTACAGGTAATTTTGCCTCGCCAACCGTATTCGTAAAACCTTCTCCAAAAATCTCGATGGTTGCAAAGTCGCTTCCATTTACATGAATATTCCCGAAAATCAATTTTGGAGAATCTATCAAAATTTCCAATGAGTTTGGCACTTCATCGGCATCTATAGAAACCATCAAAAAATTTGTTCCAAAAAGCAAAAAAACCATCACGATAGCCATTTTTTTTCTAACTAAGCTCATCAT
>CAZNGK010000216.1:0-2540 GCA_964572575.1 uncultured Thermoplasmatales archaeon
TTTATTTTATTTTTAAAGTGAAAGAAAAGTTACCACAAAAAGTGAAATGAACTGGTGATGCAATATTTTGCATTGATTTGCTGATAAATGTTCTTTTCCAAAATTTCATTAGAAAAAAATTTCATAAAACAACTACTTTCTTTGAAATGGAATTGCTTAATCCATCTTCATTCCATACAGTTAAGGTTACGTTGTATTCTCCTGGCTTTTCATATACATGGTTTTCATAATTCATCCATTTTGCTCCATATATTGTGGCATTGATATGATCATATGAATCATGGGCAACATTTCCATATCCCTCATCAAATTTCCACCAGCTTACTAAGCCAGCTGTTGTGATATTGCCCTCGTAGTTTTGTTGGATTTCTATCCCACTCAATGCTCTATTGTATATGCGCATATCTTTTATGCATCCATTAAACCATCTATTATTCCTTCCCCCAATTATCACATAGCCTCCTTCAAAAGAAACTGCTCCCTTTCCTTTTTTGATTTCAATAATTTTTCCATCCCAGTATAGGTAAAATGTTGATGCTTCTTTATTATAAACTCCAGCAAAATGATGCCATTCATTTTCATCAAATTCTATTACAGCTCTTGCAGCCTCCCACTTTTCTCCTTTAACCACAAAATATATCCTGTTATTGGAGTGCTTAAAACATGTTATATAATTTCCTTCCCCATACCAGAAAAACCATTCATGTATTTTTCCATCATCAAAAGAGAAGAAAGGCATCAGCCACATTTCTACTGTAAAACTTTCATTCATCTCCATATCCACTTTTACACGATCTCCTTCATCAAATTTCAATCCTGCAATTTCTCCATGGCTTACGTTTCCATCTCCAAACTCCCATAGCCATTTATTCACTCTGCCATATGAAGTAGTTGAGTTATCTATAAAACTTATTTCTTCTCCTGCTTTTGGGCGGGAGGGAATGAAATAAAAATCTGCTTTTGGGGGGATTCCATAGTAAAGATAAATGCCTTCATGTATTTCCACAAGCTCTGTGCAATTGCATTTTCCATATGTATCCACTATCAAGCCAAGATTATTTTTTTCTAAAAAGCTAATGTTAGCACAATTTTCATAAAGGAAAAAATTAAACATTGAATTTATTAAATCTTTGCTACCATATCTTGGCCAGAAGGAGGAGCAGGAAGTATAGATGCCTGTCACTGCAGAAAACATTCCTGCTTTCTCTGGATTAATGGCAGCTACATCAAAAGAATGATTTTCATCCCTGTATTTATTAATATTCTCTGCAAGCCATTCAAATGTTTCGTATTCCTTCTCGCTTATGGTTTTGTAATAACTGGCGCCTGCATGGAGGGAGAAAGCAAAGAATACAACTGTGAAACACAAGAAGATGGTTATGAATCCTCCGATTAATTTTAAAATAGTCTGTTTATTTATTTTGGAAAATGTCTTGAATATTTTTCCTGAGAAAGAGCTGATATAAGGGCATCTATTCATTTTTGTAAGTCCAACTGATTTTGTAAGTCCAACTAAATAATGCCTCAATTCTGCAATTCCGTAACTGCTCAACATAAGTATTAAAAGATATGTGTAAAGGAGAAAGCGGTCATGCATTACCTGCACACCATAATTAAACTCATCGTAAATGAATATAAGAAGTAGAAATATAACTGATGAAAGAAGAAGTGTTCTTTCAATTCTCTTACCCTTTAAAAAAGCGAAGAATGAACCAATAAAGAAAAGAGCTGCTGTGACTCCGCCAATTGTGAAAAAGGAGAATTTCACATCATGCAATACTGGCTTATGTTCCTCGCCAAAAATTGCATTTATACCCATTTCAAAATATCCCTTTAAATTTTTTTCTTCAAATATGAAAACAACAATAAAGATTATTAGGAAAGGTAGAAGAGTGAGCAAGAGGAAAGAGACACCTTCCTTATATTTTTTCTCTGCCAATACTGAAAGAGCATAGCAAAAAGTTACTATAGCCATTGCTGCAGCAGACGGAGGGTGCATGAGAATAGAATAAATTATAATGATGGGTAAGAGGGCATATTTCATTTTACTTTCTGATTGAATGAGCCATAGAGCAAACAAAGTTAGGAAAATGCCTAGCGAGACAGGAACTAAGAAAGATGGACCAAGGATGCGAACAGTTGTTGGGATAAAGGCAATCAACAAGGATGCTTCAAGTCCAAATTTCCTTTCACCTTTTTCTCCAATGCAAAATGCAGTCATGCTTGCAAAAATGGCTATTATAGATGGCAGGAAAACGAAAATGCTTCTTAAACTTGCTCCAGAAAGCCATTTGAAAGAAGCGAGGAAAATGTGGAATCCTATCTCCGGATTTATTATTTCTCCCTCTCCTGTGAAAGGATTAATTAAATTTATTGTTCCTTGCTGGGTAAAAGCGCGGGTGAAAGCCCAGTGAATCCATTCATCGCCATGAAAAGGGAGATAATAATCATACTTTATATGAGGAAAAAAAGTTGTGTAGAAAACAAATGCAAGGATGCCTGCAAGTATTATAATTTTCAAAATTTTTTCAGGGGGATGA
>CAZNGK010000217.1:0-2536 GCA_964572575.1 uncultured Thermoplasmatales archaeon
CGGGCAGCTTAAAACCAACTGAATCATTATTCAAATTCATTTATAGATATGCGGTATCGATAAGCGTTGGCATAACCTCGGAAGCGGAGATGGAAGAGACGTATTCAGTTGCAAGTAGCTTCTCGCCCCCAAATAATGAGGAGCTGCAACGATTGCATGGCACGGCCCACAAAGAAGAAGCCCTAATCACTGCTCATTTTGCCTCCTCCTCTTTCCCTAACCAACCGCATATCCAACATGCGGTTCCTACTATTATACACGGAGTCCCGATAAGGTTATGAACAATGTAAATTCGCATTTCCCACGCCATGATACTAAACCAGATACTGAGAATCAAAAACAAAGTTCCCAGCACATACCATTGGTATTTATTCATCTTCTTTTCCTCTTTTCTCTTCTTCTCCTTCTTGCTGTATTTTTTCGATAAGCTTCCTTGCTCTTTCCACAAGGTTATTCCACTCCTCAATTAGCTTTATTCTTTTGGTTATATCTTCTCCCTTATTAGCCACTGTCACTCTCTGTATTATTTTGTTTGATAAGTCTTTAATGCCATCCGCTATATCTTTTGCTTCATTTAAATTGTCTTGAGATAATAATAGTAGCTTTTCGATATCCGTTACTACTGTTTTTAACTCATTTCCAATCTTTGACAACTCCTTCTGAAGCTCATTTCTTTTTTGTTTTCCCCCTTCTGAAATAATTTTTTTACTGTCTTCCCGACACGATACAAATGGTTCTAAACGACTTTTTAATTGATCTTTTGCTATTTGATGTTGTCTCTTTTGTGCCTGTTCCACCAACCTATTTGCCTTTTCAAGCTCTTTTATTACCGTATCTTGTTTATCTAATCTCTGCTTTTGTAGATTTATGTGCATATCTACTTTATTTAGCTTCTCTTTCTCCATTCTAACATGCTCATCATGTTCTTTGGAAGAGCGAAAAAAGTTCCACATGTTAATAAGACCTTCTATTGCAATCACCAAAGCAGATACTGCCAATAGTCTGAGATTCCAATACGGTATCACGATAAAAGCAAAAATGCTCATGCCCACCGCTCCAAGGAGCATTACCGCTCCGATTATCGTTACATAAATTGCATATTTTTCTAAAATTTCTTTTATCTTCATTTCCTTCTCAAAAGATATGCCACTACTAATAATCCTGCAATTGCGAATATGGATTCAAATCCTAGTGGAGTAGGGGTTGGTATTGGAGTAGGTGTTGTTGCTTCAAATTCTGGTTCTTTTTTCGTTGGCGTCTCACTTGTTGGAGGCTTTATAGAAGGTGGTTTGCCTACATTTATTGTGTAAATATTAATAGTCTCATTTTTCTTAATATTATAAGCTATTTTGCTTCCATCTCGATTCCATAATAACCATTTTACACCAATCGGTTGTATTCTTTGTATATCTTCATACAATAATTCTTTCACTTTTTTCTGATTGCTTCCATCTGAATTTATTATCCAAACACCGTGACGTATCCCTTCATCAATAAATGCTATTCTCTTACTATCGGGACTCCAACAAGGATACATAACTGGATTGTAGTATTTTAATTGTTTTAGATTGCTTCCATCTATATTTGAAATCCAAATTCCGTGAAAGCTTCTTGATGTTATCTTACTTCTATCTGGACTAATTATTCCAAACCCATTATATATGTTCTTGAAAATGCCGTTATCCAAATCTATTTCCCAAAGGTTATCCTCAGTAGAAAAAATTATCTTCTTTCCGTCAGAGCTCCAAGATCTCAGTGTACCATATTTAGTTATGAGTGTCTTATTACTACCATCAGAATTTACAACACAAATACCTTCTCCATAATATCTGCTCTCAAATGCTATTTTACTTCCATCAGGACTCCAACGTGCTACAGGGGAATGCTTTTGAACATATTCCGCTATTCTTTTCTTTCCCGTTCCATCCGAATTTACAACCCAAAGATCCATTGTATCATCTCCCCAATTATGAATAGTATAAAGGATTTTCTTTCCATCAGGGTTCCAATCTTCTATTGTGCCAGAAGCATGTATAAGGTCCCATTCATCTAATTTATTCAAACCACTTCTATCGATATTCATTACCCAAAGTTGTTCTGTTCCTGAATCCTCATCATGATCAAGATAAGCCACTTTGTTCCAATCAGGGCTTAAAGATGGAGAATATCCTTTTATCGAGACTAAAAGCTCACCTTCATCTGCAATAGCTATTCCAACTGAAGTAATCATCACCACGAAAAGCATTACTAAAATACCAAAAACACGTCCTTTCCTCATCAAGCGATTCACCCAACCATTTTTATTCCTATTTTTCAACATTTTTTCAATATACAAATATTATGTTTATATCTTATTATTATTGGAAAGGTTCATTACATCGTTTAGTGAAAAGGCTCATTACATCGTTTAGTCTTATTTGTTGAGTTAGGCTCATTACATCGTTTAGTGTTTAGGTCTTCCAAATATCCTGTCTAAGAGGTATGACCACCTCATTTAGCCCGTACTCAAATTCTTTTATCAATACAGGGGTATCTT
>CAZNGK010000218.1:0-2481 GCA_964572575.1 uncultured Thermoplasmatales archaeon
ATGTCTTCCTCGCTGACCTTCTCAAAGGCCATTATTCCTCTTTCCGCCAGCATCTTTGCTGCTCTTTCATCTATCTCTCCTTTCACAAGCACAACATTCGCGCCGATTTCCTCTATTTTATTTATTATCTCTCTCAACTTTCTGGCATCCATATCTGCAAATTTTCTGTATGCCTCGCTGGATTCAATGAATATTTTTGCATCCTCCTTTGGTTTTTTTATTTTTATTTCATCAAGAATGAGAATATGGCCTGTATCAACAGATTCGGGCATATCCTCATCCTTTCTTTCGTAATCAAGAAGATGTCCTATTATGACCTCCGATTCATCTTCCTCCCCATCTTCCTCAGTATACACCTTTATATTCTCCGGTTTCACCTCATTTTCAGCAAGAAACAGAACAGCATTTCTTATTAAAGGTAACAGAAAATCTATATTATCGTAGCCGGCGAGAGCATCTCTTATTACCGCATCCAGTTTTTCAATATCACTTCTTTTCACATCCACCTTTAAATTTTCCAGTTCTTTCATGGCAACGTCTATTGCTTTTCTGTAACCGTTTTCAATCATTGCGGGATGAACTCCCTGAGAGGTGAGTCGAAAAGATCTTTTAAGAAGCATGGCGGTAAAATAGGCCATGCTTGCCGTTCCATCCTTCTTCTCTTCCTCCTGGCTGGTGACTGCTTTGGACAGCAAATCCATGAAGGGTGTTTTTTCCATGTTGTTAATTATCTCGGCCCCAAAGGGAATTATATCTCCCTCCTCGTTCATCTTGAACATTCCTGTTGGGCCTATAGTATTCTCAACAGCCATGGCTATCTCTCCCGCAGCATTTTTTATAATATCCATGGGTTCCTTTTTTTTGTAAATCTCATGTTTAAGCAGAGGTATCATATTGGCGATATTGCGTCCTCATATTTAAACGTTATTGCAATTTTTTTGCACAACCGCTAAAGTATTTTCATTACACTCATTGCATCCTCTGTCTTTTCTGCTCCTCCATAGGCAACCACTTTTATTTCATGCCTTCCAAAAGAAAACTCATTCCATGTCCATGAATATGGCTCCTCTTCATCCGAATGTTTCAACACGTTATCAACATAGAATTCGACCTTTTCCACATTATGGGATGCATTTGCCATTATTGTTATTCCACCTATTATGATTGTCAATCTGGCTGGCATTATTTCTCTGTCAAAAATATATATGGCATTTTTTGGTTTCGCTATATGGATATTTATCTCCTCTGAAATATACCAGGTGGGCATCGTTTCTGGAGAAAATGTTGATACTACTTTCTCATTTGAAGCATCTTTATTTATAATCCTTATTTTTCTATCAAATCCATTGCCATTCCAACTCCAAGTGAAATAGGCGATTTTTGTTCCATCTGGAGAGAAGTGAGGAACCACATCTGTTTCATCATCATTGTCTGTTATTTGATGAATATGCATATCATTTAAATTTAAGATAAATATTTTATAAACAGGAATACCGTGGTTTCCATCCTCACTGATTTTTATATCAAATAAAATTTCTGTATCATCTGGAGAAAACATCGGGTCATGGTATGCAAGATAGGTTTCATTTGTAGGAAGCAACATCTTTTCATTATCACCGTTTTCATCCACCATATAAAGATTAAAGTTGCTCGAATATCCTTTTGAATGCACGTAAACAATTTTATTTTCACTGCCTGAGGAAAAACTGGGATCACCATAAAATTCTCCTTCCTCTGCATCTGTAATTTTGGTAATATTTTTCCCATCTGGAGTCATTGTATATATATCCAGTGATTTTAAATCGCCAGAAGAATCGGAAACATAAACAATTTTACTTCCATCATAGTTCCATCTTGGAAGGGCATCGAGAACATTGTTATTGGTAAGTCTTTTGAAATTTTTACCATTTGTGTCCATTACAGCAATCTCCCATCCTGAATCTGTCTCAGTTGTATTTTCATCTGGATTAAAATGAACAGCAAAAACAATTTTCTTTCCATCGGGAGAAACATCTGGATGATTCTCCCAATACGTGTCATCTGTTATTCTTACCACATCAGAGCCATCCTCTTTCATTGAGTAGAGTTCCCAGTATTTTTTCACATTTTCTTCATTTGACGGCATATCTCTCAAACTCTGGAAAACGATTCTGTATGAAGGTTGTTTGTTTATGGCAATAGAATTGTTGTGAAAACTAAATCCATTCATTAAAAGCAGGAGAGCAATAATCGAGATACTAAACCATTTCACATTTTCACAAAATAATAGATGGGAGAGTATAATTAACTTTTTTCCAATTTTTATAGAGAGAAGATTAAAACTTTTATTCTATCCTCGGCAATATTTTGTTCATTGCCATATGCAACCACTTTTATTTCATATCTTCCTATGGCAAATTCATTCCATGTCCATGAAAATGGTAAGGTATTGTCAATATGTTTTAATTCATCATCAATATAAAACTCCACTCTATTTCCATT
>CAZNGK010000219.1:0-2480 GCA_964572575.1 uncultured Thermoplasmatales archaeon
CTATGCCAGTTTTCTTTCCTATCCATCCTTTTTTTATAACAATGGGCGTGATTATTGTGATGAAAATGAAGAAAATTACTTCTGGAGAAGCCAAGCTGATGGGCATTTTATTCAATATGGATGCAAATCCAAGGACTATGCCCAGGTTCATTACATTGCTTCCAATAACATTTCCCACTGCAATTCCATGATGTTTTTTTATTGCTGCCACAGCTGAAGTTGCCAGCTCAGGCAAAGAAGTGCCAAATGCAACTATGCTTGCTGCAACTGCTACCTCCTTCACCCCAAATATTGATGATATGCTAACTGCTCCTTTAACAACAGCATCTGCTCCAATGGCGACGCCTGCAATTCCTATAGAAAGGATAAGGAAGGCAAGTGATGGGGGCATACTCTGCTTGCTTTTTTCTCCTTCCATCCCTCTTCCTTTCAATAAATATACAAATAGTATGTATAAGGAAATAAGGAGTAAACCATCATAAAATTGTAAAATGCCATCTGAAGCGAGAAACAGAGCTATAAACGAGATTGCCAGCATGCTCAATGCATCTTTTACTGCAAATTTACTCGGCTTTATTGCAGTTATTATCATTGCAACACCAAGTATGAGCAAGACGTTGGTGACATTGCTTCCGATAATATTTCCCCATGCTGTATCTGTATAGCTTTGATAGGATGCTATTCCGGAAACTGCAAATTCAGGCAGAGAAGTGCCAAAAGCAACAACTGTGAGCCCAATGGTATGCTCACTTACTCCAAGTTTCGATGATATACTCACAGCGCTTTCAACAAAAAAATCACTTCCTTTAATGAGTATAAAGCATCCCGCAATCAGAAAGAATGCTGGAATATAAGGCGATGAAATATCTGAAAAGTAAAGTAGAAAGGCAAGGAGCATGAGGAGAGGGATGAAAATAATGCTCGAATTTTTCATTTATGCCATTAATTAAATGGAGTATAAAAATAATTAGTCTGTCAGTTGTTAGCATTTCTCAGAAAAGAAATATTAAGCTGAGAACCATATACTTTTAAATGGAATTTCAAAATTTATATTCTGAAAGAGCAGAAAAAATGCGTTCATCTGAAATAAGAGAACTTCTTGAGCTTTCTCAACGACCTGGCGTAATATCCTTTGCAGGTGGTCTGCCAAATCCAAATGCTTTTCCAGCTGAAGAAATTAAAGAAATTGTAGACAAGATACTCACTGACTCTGAAGGAAGCAGAGCATTGCAATATGGTCCAACTGCAGGTTTGAGGGAATTTAGAGAGGAACTTGTTAGATATCTGCAGAAAGAGGGAATGAATGCAGGCATAGAAAATGTTTTTGTTACAGTTGGCTCTCAACAGGCTTTAGATATAGTTGGCAGAGTTTTTATTGATGAGGGAGATGTTATTTTAGTTGGCTTGCCCACTTATTTAGGGGCGATAAATGCATTTCTTGCATATGGAGCCAAACTTGTTGGCGTTCCATTGGATGAAAATGGAATGAGGGTAGACTTACTCGAGGAAAAAATAAAAGAATTAAAGCAAAGAGGAGAAAGGATTAAGCTCATTTATACTGTGCCAACATTTCAGAATCCAGCAGGAGTAGAGCTGTCTGAGGACAGAAGAAAAAGAATGCTTGAAATTGCAGAGGAGCATGGTCTGCTAATTGTAGAAGATGAACCATATGAAAAACTTCGCTTTGAAGGAAATCCGCTTAAACCAATAAAATCTTTTGATGAAAATGGCAGAGTTATTTACATGGCAACATTTTCAAAGATACTCTCGCCTGGCTTCAGGCTGGCATACATATTTGCAGACAAAGAACTGGCGAGAAAGATGATTATTGCAAAGCAGTCCATGGATTTATGCACTCCGACTTTCACACAGCTCATTGCTTACTACTATATAAAGAATGGATATATGGAGAAGCATATACCAAAAATTATAGATATGTACAGGAGGAAGAGAGACATAATGCTCGATGCCCTCGAAGAACATTTTACTGAAGGCTGTAAATGGACAAAGCCAAGAGGAGGAATGTTTTTATGGGCAGAACTGCCAGAGCATATAAATACAGTGGAAATGGCTAAGGATGCAATAGGCGAGAAGGTTGCATATGTACATGGTAAGGCATTTCATGTTGATGGAAGTGGCGAAAATACAATGCGTCTTAACTTTACAAATCCGAGAGATGAGGTTATAGAGGAAGGAATTAAAAGGCTTGCAAAAGTCATAAAAGCAAGAATGTAATTCAAAAATTTTATAAAATTCGGTAATTGGATATTCCTAAGATTTCGTGATATCTCATTTTGTCTTGTGAAAATTGATAAATCCATTTCTAATGAAATATTTTGCAATTCAATAGCAAAATTTATCATGTCACGGTTCTAAAGGAATATCATGTTGCCAGAAAATATAAAAATTACGTTTTATGCCACAAGGGACTGTCAAGAAATTTTCACCTCCAGATTGTAAATGACTACAAATGCAGTAAG
>CAZNGK010000220.1:0-2460 GCA_964572575.1 uncultured Thermoplasmatales archaeon
GATGGGATGGGGTGCATATTTTTATCGAAAAATTTCGTTAAGTTAACAGCACCGGAGATATGAAATAAATAGACTCGAGACTGAAAATGGTTGTTACAGAATATTGTCAAATTTTTAATTCTCATCTCGTTTCCCCTTCTTTCTCTTTATTTTCCCCATCACCCAATATTTATATAAAAGAATCTATTTCTGATATAGAAGGTGAAAAAATGAACGAAAAAAGATTCATTGTCATAATGATATGTGTTCTTTTTACTGTGCCTGTTATGGCAGTGGGCAATGGTGAACATTCTGCCATCAAAGTTTCATATCGTTTTAATGAACCAACTATTGAGAAACTTAAAATTGGCGAAGAAGTGTATGATGTTGTTACAATGGAAGGAACTGCAATTAATGGCAAAGTTGGTGAGCCTGCGCTTCCAGCAAAAGGTGCCTATATTTTGCTTCCACAAAATACAAACGTTAAAAGCATAGAGGTTTTACCTGGCAAAAAAATCTCACTTGGCACTGGCTATAAAGTAATGCCCATTGGAAAATCAATTCCGATTATAAATAAAGAAGATTATATTTCATCTTCTAATATTCCATCTCCTAATAAAGAAATTTATAACTCCAATGAAGAAATTCCTGGCAAACTTTTCACAGAAGTTGGTGTCTATAATTTTAGGGGATACAAAATTCTTGTGCTAATGCTTCATCCTGTGCAATATATTCCTTCCGAAAGCAGTCTTTTTTATTATGAAGAATTGACAGTTTCAGTAAAGCTTATTGAAGATGAAAATGCTAATAAACTTTACAGAGGACTTTATAGAGATAAAATAGAAGTAATGAAAAAAGTAGATAATCCTGACGTTGCCAACACTTACAAAGGAAAAAATGAAGCATGCTCAGATGAATACGATCTTCTCATTATAACAACAAATTCTCTTCAAAAAGAGTTTGAAAAATTGAAAGAATGTCATGATAACAGAGGTGTAAGAACAATAATTAAAACGCTTTCAGAAATAGGAGATACTGCAGAGGAGATAAGGGATTACATAAGAAATGCTTACATGAACATGGGAATAGATTATGTTCTTATTGGTGGTGATGTTGACGTTGTACCTGCAAAAATGTTGTGGGTAAGTGGCTTAGACGAGAATATATATCCCTATGATGACTATATGCCATCTGATATATATTATGCATGTTTGGATGGTACTTTCAATTATGATGGAGATAGCAAATGGGGGGAACCAACTGATGGAGACGGAGGAAAAGATGTTGACCTTTTGGCTGAAGTATATGTAGGCAGGGCATGTGTCGGGAACAGAAAGGAGGCTAATAACTTTGTTACCAAAACTGTTGCATATATAGAAATGGGTGCAGACGATTATTTCAAAGAAGTTTGTTTAGCAGGAGAGTATCTTGGAGATTATGGAATTGCGAGTTTTGCAGGAAATTATCTTGACCAGTTCATTAATGGTTCAGATGCCGATGGTTATACCACCGTAGGCATTCCTGCAGATGAATACCATATTATTACTCTATATGACAGAGATAGCTGGTGGTCTGCAGCTGATATTATGGAATATATAAACAATGGTGTGCATTTTATCAATCATCTTGGACACTCTAATATGGTTTACAACATGAAGATGATTACTGATGATGTGGAACAGCTTCAAAATACTAAATACTGTTTTATTTATTCTCAGGGCTGTTATGCTGGAGCTATCGATTATGAAGACTGTATTGCTGAATATCATACAGTAAAAACAAAGCATAGTGCCTTCGCGGTCATTATGAATGCCCGATATGGCTTCTTCTGGTCTTTCAGCACTGATGGTGATTCTCAACGTTATCATCGTGAATTCTGGGATGCTGTATTTGGAGAAAATATAATAACGATTGGAGGAGCGAATCAGGATTCAAAGGAAGATAATCTATATCTAATCAACAGGTCTATGATGAGATGGTGCTATTATCAGCTCAATTTGCTTGGCGACCCTGCGGTGGCGCTGCGCATTAGTAATCCACCAGAGAAACCTGCAAAACCATCTGGTACTGGGAGAATAAAGCCTAATACGCCATATGAATATACTGCAGTTACTCAGGATGTTGATGGAGACCAAATTTATTACAAGTGGGACTGGGGAGATGGAAGCTATAGCGATTGGCTTGGGCCATATAATTCTGGAGAAGTAATAAACGCGTCTCACACATGGGAAAAAAGAGGAATTTATGAGATAAGAGTAAAGGCAAAAGATGTCCATGGGTTTGAAAGTGAATGGTCTGAACCGCTGGCAATAAGCGTGCCATATAGATTCGATGGGAAATGGAATATATTTAAGATAATCTTTGAATGGCTAAAAGAAATATTTGAACGAAGTATGTTTTCGATGTTTTAATATATGAAAAAAGCGGGCTCGAGGGGATTCGAACCCCTGACCAACAGGTTAAGAGCCTGTCGCTCTACCT
>CAZNGK010000221.1:0-2432 GCA_964572575.1 uncultured Thermoplasmatales archaeon
CAATACAAAAATATTAAAAGGTGTTTTTAATGCTGGAATGATTAACATGGCAGAGTTTAAAGTGGTAATAAGTGATGGCCCAAAAAGCTGGCAGATTGTAGTGGATGGACATCATGCTAACTCCCTAGTGGGTAAAAAAATAGGGGATGAGGTAGATGGAATCTTCGTTTCATTGCCTGGCTATAAACTACAGATTACAGGAGGTACTGACAAGGATGGCTTTGTAATGCGAAAAGATGTGCCTGGCATCTCAAGAAAGAGGATACTCACTTCAAAAAGCACTGGTTTCAAGCCAAAAGATAAAGGGGTTAGGAAAAGAATAACTGTTTGTGGAAACACAGTCAGCCTAAATATTGCCCAAATTAATATGAAAATAATAAAGAAGGGGGCAAAGCCTGTGGAGGAATTGCTAAAAGCAGCAGGGAAGCTGGAGGAGAAATGAGCCAGCCAGAGATAAATATAGGAATGGTTGGACACGTTGACCATGGAAAGACGACGCTTACGCAGGCTTTAACTGGAAAATGGACAGATGAGCATTCAGAAGAGCTTAAAAGAGGTATATCAATAAAGCTCGGATATGCAGATACTGTCTTTTATAAATGTCCAAATTGTCCTGAGCCATTATGCTATTCAACAAAGCCTGTTTGCCCACATTGTGGAGAAGAAACAGAAATGCTGAGAAAGGTATCATTTGTCGATGCTCCAGGACATGAAACTCTTATGGCAGTTGTTATCTCTGGTGCTGCCCTTATGGACGGTGCCCTTCTTCTTATTGCTGCCAATGAAAGCTGTCCCCAGCCTCAGACAGAAGAGCATTTAATGGCTCTTGATATAGTTGGGGCAAAAAATATTGTTATTGTGCAAAATAAAATTGATTTGGTTAGCAAGGAAGAAGCAGTTAAAAATTATGAAGAAATTTTGGCTTTTATTGAAGGTACCTGCGCTGAAAACTCGCCCATCATTCCCATTTCTGCTCATCATGAAACCAATTTGGATTATCTTATTATGGCTATAGAAGAATATATCCCAACGCCCCCAAGAGATAAAAGCAAACCTCCTTTAATGTATACTGCAAGAAGTTTTGATGTAAATAAGCCTGGAATAAAGCCTGAAGAGTTAAAAGGAGGCGTAATAGGTGGTTCTCTGAAGCAAGGTGTTTTGCGTGTAGGAGATAGCATTGAAATAAGACCAGGAAAGAAAGTTGAGGAGCATGGAAAGGTGAGATATGAGCCAATTTATACTGAAATTGCCTCCATTATTACGGGAGGAGAAATGGTGGAGGAAGCAGGTCCTGGCGGTCTGCTTGGCATTGGAACATATCTTGATCCTTCTCTTACAAAAGCAGATGCTCTTGCAGGAAAAGTTATAGGGAAAGAAGGAAAGCTTCCCCCTGTCTTTTATGAACTGGAAATGAATATAAATTTGCTTCAGAGGATAGTTGGTGAGAAAGAAAAGAAAAGAATGGATGAAATTAGAGTAAATGAGCCTTTAATGCTAACTGTTGGAACTGCAACAACAGTTGGAATAGTAAAACATATAAAAAAGGATTATATGGAAGTTAGTCTTAAAATACCTGTATGTGCTGAAAAAGGACAAAGAGTTGCCATATCCCGCAACATAATGGGAAGATGGCGATTGGTTGGCTATGGTGAAATAAAATAACATGGTGAAATAAAATGAGGGCTGTAGTATTGGATACAAATGCTTTAATGATGCCTTATCAGTTTGGTATAAATCTGGAAAAAGAGCTTACTCGCTTACTTGGCATGTGCAGAATAATAGTGCCTGTAACAGTTGTTGAGGAAATGGAAAAACTTGCAGAGGAGGGTGGCAAGATAGGCAGGGCAGCCCAGCTTGGATTGAGTATAGTAAGAAAGAGAGGCTTTCGCCTCATGGAAACAGAGAGCAGAGGAGATGATGGCGTAATTGAAACAGCTTTAAAAATGGAGGCAGCAATTGTCACAAATGATAAGGAATTAAAGAAGAGGGCAAAGGAATTCAGACTGCCAGTAATTTATTTGAGAGAAGGAGAGAAACTTGAAATGGAGGAAATTCCATAATGAAATATGGGGAGAAAGCTATAAAGGAGGCAAAACTTGAACTTTGGGAAAATCCTTTTCCAGAAAAAGATTATTGGATAGAAATCACTTTTCCTGAATTTACTTCTCTTTGTCCTCGTTCAGGCTATCCAGACTTTGCAACAATAAAGATAAAATACGTTCCAGATAAGCATATTGTGGAATTAAAATCTTTAAAGCTATATCTCAATTCTTATCGAGATAAATATGTTACATATGAAGAGGCAACAAACAAAATTTATAAGGATTTAGAAAAAGCTCTTTCTCCTCGTCATTTGGAAGTTATTGGAGATTTTAACGTGAGAGGAGGAATTAAAACTGTAGTTAGAGTTTCTTCTGATGAGTGATTTTGAC
>CAZNGK010000222.1:0-2413 GCA_964572575.1 uncultured Thermoplasmatales archaeon
AAAAATCATTGGTATAAGTTATCCAGCAATATTCCCAGAAGATGTAAATAAATCCACAATCAAGATAGTTAATGAGGAATGCATAATAAAAGGATTTAACGTTACACGGGGCAATACCGGCATAAAGTTGTTAGGCGATGCAAGAAAATGCCAAATTGAAAATAATATTTTGTATAACAACCTTTACAGCGGTATTTATATAGACAATGCTTGGAAAATCATGGTTTCAAACAATATTTTCAAAAATGGAGGATATTGCGGCGTATATGTAGCATGGGGAGATAACATTTCAATAATAAACAATACTTTTATATCAACTGGACACGGAATAGATGGCGAGGGTGTTGGATTTATAATAGCGGAAAACACATTTTTTGAAGGAGACTCCGCAATTCATATTGATAGTTTGCTATCTCAGGATTTTGAAATATATGGAAACAAAATAGAAAAATATGAGTGTGGAATTTCTATAATAGGGTATTCCCATAAAATATATCATAATGAAATTTTATACAACAGCGAGGGGATATTTTACTGCGGAATTGTTTTAAGTAAAACTGAAATTTATGAAAACAATATCAGTTATAATAAGCGGGGCATGGGTTTAATGAATGTAATAGGAAACTTAAGAATTTGCAAAAACAATTTTGTAGGAAATGATGTACATGCAGAATTTTCTGATTCATATTTCATTTTCTGGCTTAACAATTATTGGGATGATTGGGGTATTCCTTTACCCAAACCCATATATGGGAGAATCATCGGGACAATAATTCCATGGATTCAATTTGATTGGCATCCGTTGATGCAACCATATGAATGGTGGAAGAAATAGTCACCCTCATCTTTTTATAACAAGAAAGTGAAAGATTTTTTACGCTTATTTTTTCACCAATTCTAAAAATTCTTCTCTTTTCAACCTTGCTTGCCTTATTATTTCCAGCAAGGTTCCTTTATCTATTTCCTTGTGATCTGGCACAACCACACCAATTTTTCTTCCATCAATAAATTTTACAAGAATAACATGGCTTCCTTTCCTCCTCGCAACTTTAAAACCGGCTTTTACCAATGCTTTTATAACTTCATTTCCTGATAGAACTGGCAACTTCATGTTTTATCTCAAAATTTACTATTATTGTTTCTCCAGAATATATTTCTTCTGGAATCTCCATTTCCTCCAAATAAAGCTCGCAGGCCTCTTTTAAATTATTTATTGCTTCCTCTATGTTATATCCTTGGCTAACAACATCTAATTCAGGACATAAAGCAACAAATTGCTTTTCTCCTTTTTTGATGATTGCAGTGAGCTTCATTGAATATTTAATGGATTGTGATTTATAAAGTTATAGTTATGGTTTGAGTTTGATGTTAAGCCTGCCACGTACCGCCTCTTCGCCAGCGAAGCCCGTGTGTTTGCTATGCTGTCAAGCCACTTCCTTTCATTTTTCATTTTCTGGATAAAATAGGGAATGAGAAACAAAATTTCATCTAATTTTTTAATAATGAATTCATTAACCATAAGTTATGCTACTTATATGCATCTTTTCTGTAACTTATTCTATGAATCAGTATAATTTTCTCCTTCCATTTTACCTCATACACTATTCTTATCTTACCAATTCTTATTCTGTAGATATTATCAAATCCTTTCAACTTAGCAACATCTGCCGATTTAACAGGGACAGGTTCATCTTTTAAAAGAAGCAACAGCTCTTCAATCTTTTTCTTTTGTTTAGCCGAAATTTTTGCAATAAATGTTATGACCCTTTTCTTAGCTTTTATTTTAAAACTCATTTTAAAGCCTTAAAAAGCTCCTCTTCATCTATTATCTCCTCTTGGCTCATTATAGCTTCCTTGTCCTCTTCTTCTGCTTCTTCCTTTGGAACAATTTTATTTATCAATTTGGAAAAAAGATGAACAAGTGTATCCAAATCTCTTCTTATGGTTCTAATTTCATCTGCAATTTCCATGAATAAGATAATTATTTTAATATTTAAAAATGTTGGAAAGGCGGTATGCTGTCAAGCCCTTCCTTTCCTTTTCATCTATTATTTTTTTATTTTCACATCTAACCAGATAGAGGAAAGGAGAAAAGATTAATAGATGCAAGTATATTGTAATATAACATGGTGAAGGAAATCATATTTCTTGTTGAAGAGGCAGAAGAAGGCGGATATATAGCAAAAGCTTTAGGATATTCTATATTTACTGAAGCTGAAAATATTGATGAACTCAAAAAAATGATTGTAGATGCTGTAAAATGCCATTTTGATGAAAAAGATATGCCCTCCTTAATAAGAATGCATATTGTTAAAGATGAAGTGATTGTAATATGAAATTGCCTCGCCATGTCGGTGGAGAGGATTTAATAAAACTATTGGCAAAATTTGGATATGAAGTTGTTAGACAAACT
>CAZNGK010000223.1:0-2396 GCA_964572575.1 uncultured Thermoplasmatales archaeon
CTTCTTTTAACTCATCTAAATTATCTATCGAGGTTTCTATATACATTCTTATAAGTGGCTCGGTGTTTGAAGCTCTTATCAGAACCATCCAGTCGTCTGTAGAAATGCGCACCCCATCCTTCAAATTAATCTCGTATTCTAATTTAGACATCTCTTCCTTTAATTTTTCCATTACATCGAATTTAATACTCTCTGGACACTCAAAGTATTCAGAGTGATAAATGTATTCAGGAATGTTATCAACCAACGAAGACAGCTTTTCTTTGCTTTGAGATAATATTTCAGCAAGCTTTGAGCTCATTGCAAAAGGGTCATCTGAAAAATGAAAAGAAGGGATAAAGAAATGTCCAGAACGTTCAACCCCTATAATTGCATTGTGTCTTTTAACTGCTTTTGATATAAAAACATCTCCTACTTTCTCCCTAATCACCTCAATTCCTTCCTTTGAAAGTTCTTTTTCCAATAATATTGAGCAATCCATGCTTGCAACTATTTTGCCTTTCACGCCGGCATGCCTCGCTATTATCACTGCTATTTTTTCAGGTGGCACAAGCCTGCCTTTATCATCCAGAATAATGCCTCTGTCAGCATCTGCATCAAAAGCAACAGCAAAATCTGCTTCAATCTTTTTCAAAAAACTTGCTGTCTTGCTTAAGCTTTTTTCATTTGGATTTGGCCCTCTTCCTGGAAAGTCTCCATCTGGATATGTATTTATGCCATATGCCCTGCAGCCTATCTTTTCATATAAAGGCAACATTTTGCATGCAGAACCATTGCCTGGATCAACAACAATGTTCATCTCTTTTTGCAAATTCACCCTTTCAACAATAAAGCCAAAATATTCTTCAAGCAAAAGATTGTTATCATAATCTGCAACATACAACTTCCTTTTCTCTTTAAAAGAAATTTTTCTGAATTTTTTCTCCATAAAAATTCTTTTTATCTCCCCTTCCTCGTCCATATAACCTGCGCCATCTTTCCCCCTAAATCTTATACCATTATACTCTGGTGGATTATGAGAAGCAGAAATATAAACGCCCATGTCATAGCTCCTGTGCCAAGTTAGGAAGCCAAGAACAGGAATTGGAATTATGCCTGCTTTAACTGCACAACATCCAGCTTCAGTCAATCCAGCCAGAAAAGATTCGAGGAGAGTTGCTCCTGAATTTCTTGTATCTCTGCCTAAGCATATCTTTTTTCCATAACCAATAAATGTTGAGAAAGCTCTTCCTATATCATGAACAATTTCTTCTGTTAAATCTTTTCCGTATATGCCTCTTATATCATAAGCTCTGAATATGATGTTTTCTTTCATCTCTTCCAAGATATAGAGTTATTATAAAAAATTGTTGGAATCGGTTTACTCCTTCAAAGCATTCTTTATTTCCTCCAGAAATTCCTCTTCTGGCAAAGCTCCAACTATCTCCTTTTTATCATTAATAACAGTTTTCGGGACACCCATAACCCTGTATTTCTGAGCAAGATGAGGGAATTCTATAGCTTCCACCATATCTGCCTTTATATTCTCATTCTCTATCGCCATCTGGTGGGCAAGATGCACCATCGTCGGACAATATGGGCAGGTAGGGGTGATGAAAACCTGTATATGCAAAGGTTTATCTATCTTTTTTACTTCCTTTTTTGTTTCCTCCCTCAATTGCGTTCTGCCAGTTGAAACATGAATGATATCCTCTATCAATGTTGAAAATTCATAACCTGATGGAATACCAAAAAATCTTATTCCATATTCTTTCTCTCCGAAAAGAAGTATTGCCGGTATTTTATCAACGCCATATTTTTCAGCCAGTTCCTTTTCCTTTTGAAATTCATGCACCTCAAGCTTTATTTTATCTGTCAAGCTTTTCAATTCCTCCAGAATTTCGCCTGTCTCTTTGCAAAACTGGCATTCAAAATCCTGCGTAAAATAAATTATTTGCACTTCTTTTTCCATTTCTTCCTCAAATCTGCCCCTAATATATTCTCTATCTTCATCATTTATGATTGCCATATTATGGAAAAATACAAGGGATATAAAGAATTATTGGAATGAATTTTGTACTATCTACAGGTTAATAAATAAGACGCCTATGCTACCTCTTATCTGGTAACGGATGGCAAATCTCATTTTTCATTGAATTAATTTTTGGGTCTAATTAATTAAAATTTCATTGAAATAATAGATAAAACCGGTGTTTCACTAATTTTTGATGATCTCTATATGGCAGTGTCAACATTTTGAAAAACAATGGAGATACCTTGACCATTTGCTTTATGTTTTAATTGCTTTCTTTAAAGATAATAAAACATTTCATTTCCATTCAATTCTTGACAGCCTCGTCTCGATATTTCCAAAATATTTTTATTTTATGTTTACCTTTCTTAAGGAATGCGGGAAA
>CAZNGK010000224.1:0-2375 GCA_964572575.1 uncultured Thermoplasmatales archaeon
ACTGTAAAAACTAACATAATGACAATGAATAAAATCGAAACCATGGAAACAATTTTCCATGCATTTTTTCTAACTTTTTTCTTAATTTCTTCCCAGGTGAACATCTTCCTTATATATGCTCTGTAAGCCACTCATAGATTGGTTTATATACTTCATCTGGAGCATTTTTCCCTATTATCTTATCACAGTGTCCATACCCTTCCAATTCAATATATTCTTTGTCTTTACTACTCACATTTTCGTATGCATATTTTACAGCACTCGGTGGAGCAAGTTTATCTTTATCACCAGCTACAAATAGAATAGGCGCAGTAAATCTTTTTAAATCATAAGAGCCTGAGCAAAAAATTTTTCTTAACATAGGATACTTCAAAAATCTTTTACACATTACAGGGAAGCGAGGATATTTACATAGCTCATTTATTTCCGCACAAAATAAAAGTTGACTCAAAACCTTTGTTGAAGTTACATCTCCGGCTTTAATTAAAAACTCATTTAAAACATCCTCATATACATTTTCCTCATTTACAAGTATGTCAATGATTTTCTTTTTCGTTTCTTCATCGATTAAATCTGCATCTGCAGCACTACCGGCAAAAAGAGGAAGCCAGAACGCATGTCCTTTAAGGAGCAAATATGTTTTTGCAAATTGATATAAATTAAAGGGCAAATATTTATTCAACTCCATCAAATTTTTCATTGTTTCATCGAATTTTGCTGGAGAGCCGATTGCAACAACACCTTTAAAATCATTTGCATATGCATATGCGAGCATTCCGCCCATGCTGTGCCCGATCCAGAAAATATCCTTTTTGCATATGTTTTTAACATAGTTTATTGCAGATGGAACATCTTGCTCAACATACGTATCGAATGTCCAGTCATATTTAAATGGCTGAGTAAAGGGAGAGTAACTTCTTTTATATCCTCTTCCCCTTCCTCTCAGTTCCAAAAGCCAAACATCAAATTTCTTTTTAGAAAGATATCTCGCCAGACTATATTTATCATTTAAATCTAGGCTAAATCTATTTGCAAGAAGCCCATGACACATGATGACTGATTGCTCTCCCCCTCCATATCTCCATAATGCAATTTTCCAGCCGCCTCCCACATCTACCCTGTGCAATTCAGCTTTCATTAGATTATATAGCTGAAAAAGTATTAAAATTTTCTTTAATTTAATTAAAAAATTTTTTAACAAATTTTAATTTGATTTTAAATCTCTTCAGAGGCAGGAATGGTCTTCTACTAAAGAACTATAAACTTCGATTACCTTTCCAGCGACTTTTTCCCATGCATATTTTTCTTCTGCTACCTTTCTTCCTTCCTTTGCCAATTTACTCCTTAAATTTTTATTCTCCAATACCGTGATTATTGCTTTTGCCAGCTCTTTTGAATTCCCTGGCTCAACCAGCAGACCATATTTCCCATTTTCAAGTACCTCAGCAATCCCACCAACATTCGTTGCAACAATCGGCAAACCAGATGCCATTGCCTCCAGAAGTACAATGCCGAATGATTCCCCTGTTATCGATGGTAAGACAAAAACATCTGCAGAATTATAAAGATAGAATAAAACATTTTCCTCCACAAACCCCAAAAATTCCACATTCTTCTCTATGCCTAAAATAGATGTCATGGTTTTCAAAAATGGTAAAAGATTTCCTTTACCAGCAATATAAAGTTTTGCATGAGGATATTTTTCAACGATTTTTTTCATTGAAGTTATTAAAGTATCCAATCCTTTTTTAGGAACCAATCTACCAACATATAAAATAATGGGATTTCCATTTACCCCTGCTTTTTTTCTCGCATAGCTTCTCGCTCTGGGCTTAAATTTTTCAACAGAAACTCCGTTCGGTATTACTATCGCTTCTTTATTGGTAAAATATGAAATAAATTTTTTAGCTGCATTGCTAACTGCAATGATTTTATTTGCCTTCGAAATCGTTAATCTGTATCTAGGGTAAACATAGCTCATAAATTGCCAGAAATATTCATAATCTGGGAAAAATGAAACAGTGTGGGTTGTCAGTATGCTTGGAATATTAAATTTTGAAGCTATAGAGAGGCTAAGCAAAGATAGCCTTGAGAAAGCATGATGGGCATGCACGACATCAAAATTTTCTATACATTCCTTCATTCTTTTTGTCGCTAATGGGGAAATATTGGTTTTGAAAATGGGTTCTTTAAAGCCATCTATTTTGAAAATTTTTATATTACGAGGATCATCAATTATCTTTTGTGGCTTGTTAGTAACAATGGTCACATCTACACCTTTTTTATCCAAAGCATTTGCCAACTCCCTTACATGTTTTGCTACTCCTCCAGCATGTTCATCGAACCATTCAACAACCAAGCCCACTTTCATCAGA
>CAZNGK010000225.1:0-2333 GCA_964572575.1 uncultured Thermoplasmatales archaeon
GATTTTCTGGCGTGAAAGGATCATAACCCCATTTATCTTCCCATTCTATTGGCACACCATCGTTATCATAATCCTTGCCATAATCACTTATATTTGGATCTGTTCCATAGATAAAAACTTCTTCATAATATGTCAGCCTATCTCCATCTGCATCTGTTTGATAAATATCAAACCATATTTCGCAATCATTTTCATTTATAACCCCATCTTCTGTCCCGCTGGCATGCCCATAACCACTGGCATCATGCAAAAAATCATCGCCATACCATTCTCCAGTTTTTAGGGAGTATATCAGTTTCAATGTTTTTCCAACTGAATAGTCTCCCTGTCTGGGGCTAATATCACACATTTTGTCTCCCTCATATAGTTCTACTTCTATGCTTACATTTTCCTTGGTGTCATCTACATTGTGAATGAATCTCCATCTTGGGTAGGCATCTATTCCTCCCCATTCTCCAACATCATAAATTTCTCCATCAACTTTTATTTTTAGGCTAAAAACAGGTTCTTCACCTCGCTCAAAATCTATTTTCCTTATTCTATCTATTCTAAAAATTATTTCCAAATCAACAGTAGGGTCGTAATCATCTATAACTATCTCCTCTGCAACAGCTTTTCCCTCCTTTTTACTTTCATTGATAATAACAATGGCAGCAAAAATAGCGAGGACAACAATGATGAATACAATATATCCCTGCTTTTCCATACCTATAAATACCTAAAGAATATTTAAAATTAAACATAAGATTTTGACTGTTTGCTTTCATGCTCGAGATACAGCAATGGAACATTGAAAAATGTTACCTTTTCTTTCTTGCAATTGAATTATCAACGAAAACGTTCATTTTCAGGTTCATCAACTTACAAAAAATTTAAAAAAATGGACAGCATATCCATTTACCCGGCGTAGCTCAGACTGGCTAGAGCGGCGGACTGTAGTTGCTTCACTTGGGCTATAACCCACCGCCGCAGAAATCCGCATGTCCCCGGTTCAAATCCGGGCGCCGGGACTTTTTAAATTCGCATTTTTTGCCTGCTCGATAACCCACTCAAATATGGATAGTAATTGTTCCAAATTTTTTTCATCTTTGAAGATTGATAAGGAAATACTAGGTTTTCCCTCTATGCCATCTACTGGGATATTAACGCCTGGAATATTGTTTAATTTTTCTAGAAACATTTTACGAATTTCCATGTCATCAAAAGGTGGTCTATTTTTTAAATATTGAAAACCAAATTCAATTTTTCCATTTGTCCACAAAGAAAAAGGCCAATAGCCCATATCACCTATTATCACTACAGGTATACAGGAACCATATATTCTTCCAGAGCCCCAGTCAATATAACTCATTTTCTCTTTTGCCCACTCGAAAATTTTTCTTGCTATTTTTGCTTCTTCCTCTCCTCTGTTCTTCTCCAGCTCCGCAAAAAATGATTCTTCATTCCATCTTCTTTTAGATGAGGATGTTGAAAGAGTCTTTCTCAACTCCGCACCAAACAGCCTGGGGATAATCAATTCATATTCCTGAAATTTATAATAATCCAATTCTACACCGTATACATCGAAATTGCTATTCTGGTTTACAAATTTTATTAGATTTT
Organism: uncultured Thermoplasmatales archaeon; assembly: GCA_964572575.1. Taxonomy (GTDB): domain Archaea; phylum Thermoplasmatota; class E2; order UBA202; family JdFR-43; genus VBQI01. Next base: position 1,603 of record CAZNGK010000225.1, read on the forward strand.
TGAGCCTATCCGAAATTTTATTCATTAGAATTACAAATTTAAAACTCCCGTCCACCAAATTTTTTCCCATATTCTCCAGCATTTCACCTACTTGTTCCTCCTCTATTCCAAAAAAGTCCATGATTTTTTGATTTAACGAGATATTAAATTTTTCATTTACCTTTTTATCTAACTGCTGGATGAAATCTCTATAATCTCTATAATCATTCCAAAGTGCTGCTCCATAATCTAACACTTGTGATAACACGAATCTTTTATCTGTATTTTTATAAAGTTTGGTTTCAATGATGTAAAGTTCTCCATCTCCATCTATTGCTATTGCATCAATGGGGCCACTGGTTGTATAAAATTCCCTCGAAAGAACTAATAATTTGGCATCTTCCTTAACTTCATCAATCGGGATGATTTCTGGATTTTCGTAAATATATTTCTGCAATTCGTCTTCTCCTATAAACTGTGATTCATCTATTTTTTCGATCTTTTTGCCATTCTTAGAGATTATAACGCTCATAGGTCATACACCAAAATAAAATCTATTTCATGATATTTAAAATATTCATGTAAATCGCCTTTTCTTAGGAATACATGAGATAATTACGGTCTCAATCTCTTCCTATCTCTCGGAAATAAAATGCATTCTCTTATGTTTTTTAAATTTAGAAAACGCATGAGAAAGCGTTCTATTCCATAGCCGAATCCGCCATGGGGTGGCATGCCGTAGCGAAAAGCTT
>CAZNGK010000226.1:0-2319 GCA_964572575.1 uncultured Thermoplasmatales archaeon
AAGATCCTAAAGAAATATTCAAAGCAATGATAAATGATGATATCCACTTCAGACCTGTAAAGGGAAGAGAATTGGAATATATTGAGATGTTTCAAAACTTGGAGGGAGTACGATGGATATGATATATGGAATTTTATGTAGTTTATATATAGCTGGTTTTTCCTTATTGTTTGCTGCTATTTATTTATGGTTACATGGAGGTAACAGATGAATTATGATTGGATTCCTAAAGCAATAAAAGCTGTTTCTGATGGAATAAATGAGGTTTTGAATAATGATAAAACCATAGGTTTTATACTTGTTATAATACTGGCACATTACGTTGCCAAATTAGCCAATGCAGAAGGAGAAGTTACAACGGGAATATTAGAATGGTACAAAATGGCATTATCAGGGGTATTTGGTGCCATAATGGGGTATTCTATAGCCAAGAGGTAACTATATAGATGGAAGATTGGGGCCAATGGTTTTTAGGTATAGTATTGACTATTGTTATTATAACATTATCAATAGTCACTGCTTTAAGAAAAGCCTTCCTCTTTAGATCAGAATTTGAATCTTTCAGGGAAGACCATGAAGAGAAATGTAAAAAATTAAGGGAAGGATGCATGGAATTACATAAAAAAGATATGGAAATCCAACAAAAGGATCTGGAGATGCGAGATGCTGCTATTGAGAGACTTGAACAGAAATTCGATATGCTATTTAAAGAAACCAAATCAATGCGAAAAGAAATGAAAGAAGACATAAATTGTCTAAAGAGTCTAATAGAAGCTCAGGCGAGAGGCAATAGCGGAGAGAGATGACTACTCAATATACCAAGCATCACGTGCGGAATGCTACCACCGGACTTAAATTGGTGTGTAGAAGATTATCCAGAACAAGAGATAAACATTCAGAATCTGCAAAAGAGGTCAATGACGCTATCTCGGATATAGAATTTTTTGTCAGGAGATTGGAAAAAGGTGTGACAGGTAGAATTTGTGATAAGCATATAGCAATTTTTAATAGGTATAGCGATTTAGAATTATTAACCATGCTATTGATTGGCGAGGCTGAAGGAGAACCCTGGGAAAGCAAGGTAGGGGTAGGTTTAACGGTCAGGAATCGAGTTTTAGCCCGCAAGAGATACTTTGGTATAGGGTGGAAAGGAGTAATGCTTTCTACAACAGCAAATGGTGCGTTACAATTCAGTTGTTTTGGAAATAGAAACAGAATCAAGTCCATGATAACACACTGGAAGAAACAGGATAGTATATGGCAGGAACATCATGGAATTGCAATCAATGTTTATTTAGGATTGTTCGAGGACTTTGTTGGAAAGCCCCTCTATTATCATGCAGTTGAATTTAAACCTCAAGGTTGGTGGTTAAAGTTGAAAAGATTAGGCAGGTTTGGAAATCATATTTTTTATACAGAAAAGTCTTGACTTTTGAAAATTAATATGATAAATGAATTTTAAAGTAACAGATTCTAGGGGAAATAGTAATTATGAGTGGAAAGATGACAAGACATATAAATGGCAATAACTCAGAATTGAGTTTTTGTACTATTTCTCCTGATAGCCCTCTAAGCCCCACTCACTTAGAGGGTTTTCTTTTTTCTACACATATCCCATCATCTGGTAACCCCTCTAAAGGCTCTGAGGATACATCTATATCCTCTGTAGAATATAGGTGTATATGAGCCGAGGCTGGCGTCTCCTCGCTGGAAAAGTGGCGCTACCCAGATTTGACCTTCAGGAGGTCACCCCGTCCTGGTGCTGAAAAGCAGGGGATAGGCTGGAGATTCGTTGTTGGGGGATATGCAACAGCGAATGGTCGGTAAAGCCAGACCTGGGCGACTACATCACTCCAGTCCAGCATAACAAGTGCTGATTCGACGATGGCTCCATACAGTGAAGAAAAACCATCGTAGATTTTTCATAATAAATTATTATGATTTTCATAATAATAAATTTCATAATTTTTATTATGATTTTTTAGTTAATATAGAAAACACTTATATCATTTTCGACATAACGCCTAATATATATTTTTCATAATAATTTATTATGATTTTTATTATTAAAGAATTATCCCTCCTATATGTGTTACTATAAGGCTATAATAATCTCCCCCTTATATAGTAGCATATATAGGGGGGATAATTCTCTGATTCACCACCAGTGAAGATATATGGTTATTATGAAGTATTATGAAACATGATAACAGTTAGAATGATAACATATAGGCTGATGTTAGATAACTACAGGTTAGGATGTTAAGAGTTAAGAGTGATAGTATGGAGATATATGGAGTAGTATACAGTTATTATGAT
>CAZNGK010000227.1:0-2281 GCA_964572575.1 uncultured Thermoplasmatales archaeon
ATAGGACAACCCATTGCAGATAACATAGAATATACGAAATTTTTATTCGTATAATCTTCATTATTGGGGTTAAGATGAAATCTTTTCATTTTATTCCCATTCAATTATATAATTGTGCATTATCTTAAAAGCATTGTGTCTAAATTTGTTTTCATCTGGCTAATTCATTTGCTGTGATTATCTCGCTATTTTTTTCATCATATCCAAATTCTGTTTATGCTCTCAATAAAGATAAAAGAAGGAGAAATCATATATTTATGCACCATATGTTGTCAAGCTTATATGAATTCACATTTCCAGCATTGTCCCATGCAATAGCTTTCAACCAATGTATTCCAAAGCTTGGATTCCATATCCATTGATATGGATCATCAATCGTAATACCCTGCATTTCATCTGTTGAAGCAACCACATGTTGCACTCCCGAATATTGGTCAGATACCTCAATTTCCACCGTTATTTTTCCAACAATAATCGCATTATAAACAAGATTCGGCAGCGGAATCGGCGGCAGCATCTCGCGCCCCAGAATATTTACATATAAAAAGCCTTTCAAAGGTTTTGATATGTAAACAGATGGTGGAGTTCTATCGATTGTGAAGTTGCCTGTTGTAGCAGTTCCAACATTTCCAGCATCATCTATTGCTATTATTTTTATTTTATATTCTCCATCATGCAAGCCAGATGTGGCAAAGGTGTAGCTTCCATCATTTTCAGTGCCATTTACAACATAATACCATTCTCCATTGAAGTAATAGAATATGTATATGTCGCCATTTAAATCATGGTCAACGGTATCATATGCATTCCATGTTATTTCTATTGTTTCATTGCCTCCAAATGTCTCTCCACTTTTTGGAGATGTTATATTAATGCTTGGAGGAGTATTATCAAGAATAAAATTATTCGATAAAGCAGTTCCAACATTTCCAGCATCATCCTCTGCAACGATTTTTATGATAGCATTTGATGAATCGTTAAAGCCATGCGTATTCCACTCGTATGTGCCGCTATTATTCAAATTTGCTGCAACAATTTCCCAATGAGAGCCATTGTCATATGAATAATATATGGAGATATTCCCATCCAGACTGGAATCAACTGCATCAGTAGCATTATATTTTATTTTATATATGCTTTTAACATAACTTCCATTTGGTTTCTGAATTGTTATAGAAGGCGATTGTGTGTCAATCTTTAAAGTTATGTTATCTATATCATAATTTCCAGCCTTATCAACAGCTTTAAAATAAATTTTATAGATTCCATCAGGGACAAGAGGATATCCTTCATATGGCTTCCATGTTCCATTATCTATTTTATAGTAAAGGGCATCAAGGAAATCATCGATTGCATTTAGAGATATTTCCACACTTCTGTTATACCATCCATTTTTTCCTGTTGGTGCCGGAGGGAAAATTGTATAGTTGAGCAAGGGCTTTGTTTTATCAATTTTTATTGTAACATTTTTTGGCATTTCATAATTTTGATTGATATCAACACTGTAAAATTCAATGAAGTATATGCCATCCAAAGTGAAATTGATGGCTTGCTGATAAATATTCCAACTCCCATTATTTATGCAATAGAAGGTATGATTTATCTGGCTCTCGTCAATTGCATTTAAAATTAAACTAACATTGCCAACATACCATCCATTGCTGCCAGTGCTGCCATCCAAAAGGATTATATTTGGTTGTGTGGATGGAGGATATATATCATATTCATGCATTAAAGGATAGCTATCATAACTTGTATTTATTGCATAGGCAGTATCTCCTATTCCGTCATCATTTGCATCTGTTCCATTATAATCGTACCAGTAATTTCCTTCTTTTAGTCCCTCGTTATACCATGTATTGTTATCTTTATCAATTGCATTGATTGCATTATCAATAAAATTGTTATGGAATATTGTGCAATTATTCCCATTTATTATCATTCCATAGCTATTGTTGAACAATCCATTGTTGAAAAAGCTGCAATTACTCCCATTGCATTTTATTGCCAGCGAACAATTTGAAATGATGTTATGGAATATTGTGCAATTATTCCCATTTATTATCATTCCATTTTGGGATATGAAATTGTTGGAAAGAATGCAATCATTTCCATTTACAATTATTTTGTATGTTGTAATATTATCAATGGAAACATTGCTACAATTTATCTCTATGCTTCTTATAAATGCATTTCCTATTCCTTCAATTTTTATGCTTTTGTTTATGAGAATATCTTCATCATGATATCCCTTCACAAAAATTGTGTCGTCATCGCTTGC
>CAZNGK010000228.1:0-2274 GCA_964572575.1 uncultured Thermoplasmatales archaeon
AGAAGATGGGGAGGAAAAGGAATACATGTGTCCAATGAAAATTTATTACTGGTATGTTGTTCATCCCCGCATTACCTTTGAAGATGCTGAATATGTTTATGACAAATTCTGGCGGGAATATCTCTTTTATCATAACGACATTGGCTATCCACTGCTAATGGAAAAATTGCATGGAATAAAATATATGTGGGATTGCCAGTCATATCATCCTCCTGCTTACAGAACATGGAAATGGAGCATGACACATCATCCGACTGCAATAGAAGCAGTAAACTATTGGATTGGAAAAACGGTGAACCAGCTTGCTACAGGCGACAGGCCGGGGCAGCCAAATATAATAGCTCATGAACATAATGGCTATTGTGGCGAGCTTCAGCAAATTGCAGTCGCCGCCCAAAGAGCTTCGCTTATTCCTTCTGTTGGGATAAACAATCTTGGGGAAGATCATGTATGGCGTGAGTTCTGGCATAATGGATGGCATCAATGCGACAACTGGTGGGCAGATAGGGGTGGAAGTGTAGACAATTATGATGAATATCGTTACATATGGGGAAAAATAGTTTCTGCATTTTTTGCATGGAATGGAGATAGTAGTATATATGATGTTACATGCAATTATATAAAACCAGAAGATAGAGCAAAAGTTACTGTTGAAGTGAGGGATTCCTTAGGAAATAGTGTTGATGGGGTAAGGGTGATGGTTTTTGGCTCTTGGAAGGCAAATGAATTTAAAAATAAATTATGGGGCAAATATATAGAAAAGCTATGGCAAAAATTGCCTTCTGAATTAAGGCAAAAATGGCAGGAAAAGTATGATAAAATGAAAAAATTTTACAGGGAAAGAGTTCCTGGATTGATTCCATGGGTTATTCCAAGCATATGGAACTATACAGATGTTGATGGTAAATGCTCTTTTAATTTAGGGCTCGGACATTCGTATCTCTTTGCTTTAGAGAAAGATGAAATTCTTTACTTTGGTCCATATAGTATTGGAAGAAGTAATGCATTTCGCTACTGCCTAACTTTAAGAGCAAATTCAACAAAAGAGATGAAGATACGCTTCATTCTACCAGATTTAAAAGAAAAATTAAAGGCAAAAGTAATTCCATATACAGCTGAGAGAAAATATGAGTTCAAAATAAATTTTGATTGCAACGGCTATCAAGAGCATCGAAACCCTTGGGACTGGAAATATGCCTATGAACCAGTTAATTCAAAAATAAATGTCTTGATTTTAGATAAAGAAAATTTTGAGGGATATAGGAGAGGAGAGGCATTTAATTGCTACGAATATATATATGCAGAAAATGGAAATATTTCATTTAGTGGAGACGACTTATATTTCGTTTTTAATAACACTGCAAAAAGAACAGATATATTCCTGAATTTGGAACTGAATGTTAAAGGAAAAGGAGATTTCATTCATATAATAGAGCCAGAAAGCAAATTTGGCAATATAATCTTAAATGCTGGTGTAAACGAAATAAAGGGTTATTCAACAGGATATGGAGAAATTGAAATAGGTGAAATGAAATGGAATGTTTATGGAAATTTCAGTATTTTATGGAATGCAAGCACTGGATGGCATGTCTTAAAAGCAAAATGTGGAAATTTTGAGAGAGAATATGAAATAGAAATAGTGGACTATTCTCTTCCATCAATTGTGCTGGAGGAGCCTCACGAGAGAGCATATCAGGAACTGCACATAAAAGGATATGCTTATGATAATGTAGGAATTAAAGAAGTGATAGCATACATTAATGATTTTGAAATGAAGCTCAATAAAAATTTTGATACAGAAATCTTTCTGGAGCCAGGAGATTATAGGCTTAGAGTTGTTGCTGTAGATGTTAATGGCTTAAAAAACTGTAAAGAAGTAAATTTTGCTATTATGGGAAGTAAAAGTGAGCCATTAATAAAAGAAGTATATTATGAGCCATTATTGCCAACTAATGAGAGCAATATTGTTGTATATGCAGACGTTGAGAAAACATTCTATGAAATAAAGGAAGTTAAGATTATCATAAATGGCGAAGAGAGAAATATGTATAGATATGCAGATTTTCCTCCTCAACCACGACATGAGGAAGATGAGTTAAGAAATGAGAGCAATGAACCAAGATATGGAATTGAACTCGGACAGCTTGAAAAAGGAGAATATATATTTAGAATAAAGGCAATAGATACAGCTGGAAATGAGGCAATAAGTGGGGAATATAAAATAAAGGTAGAATAAAGGATAGAAGAGAAATAAGCCAATAAATCAAAGAGAAA
>CAZNGK010000229.1:0-2273 GCA_964572575.1 uncultured Thermoplasmatales archaeon
TATAAACTTTTCAAAACTTCTATCATAAGTTTTCTCTACATCAGCTGGAAAACAGCATGCAGGCAATTCATTGTGGCTTAAATGATATCGTAGGCATTCGCAACAAATTCCTTTTCTGCTGCATGGTTCCCAAGTGCAAGGACAATTTTCTAAATTATTTTCTTTTTTGCATTCCATGAAAGTAATAGAAAAGATAGATAAGAAGTTTATGAGTGTTTTTTAATTTCTCTAACAGCATCTTCTATTATTTTATCATGGTCAAAAGCAAGAGGAGGTAACTTATCTATATCAAAAAATTTTGCATCTATGGCATCATCACCTGCTTTTGGTGTTCCTTTTGCATCAAGAATAAAAACAATTGAAATAGTATGTCCTCTTGGATCTCTTGAAGGATCGGAATAAACTCCAAGTAATTTCTTTATCTTCGCTTTTATTCCTACTTCCTCTCTAAATTCTCTTATAACAGCATCCTCCACTTTCTCCCCATACTCAACAAACCCACCAGGCAAAGCCCATTTTCCTTTAAATGGTTCATTTTTTCTTTTGATTAGCAGAATTTTTTTATCTCGCATTAATATACCATCTACTGTTATGCTTGGCTTCATAGAATCACAGAGAAAACTTTCATAGCTTCTTCAGCTTTATTTCCGGCTTCATCATAAGCAATAATTTTGATTTCATGAAATCCTATTGAAAAATCTTTCCACATCCATTTATACGGCGGCTCATCAGCAGTAAAAATGAGATTGTTATCAAGATAAAATTCAACTTCTGAAAAATCCCCCTCTACTTCTACTTCTATCCTTCCAATAATTATTGCAAAATCCGCATCAGTTTCCATTATTTCTCTACCCAAGAAATATATTCCTCCTTTCTTTGGTTTCTTTATCTCCATGGAAGGAGGAGTGAAGTCAAACAGACAGAAAGCATCTGCAACAACTGGAAAATCTTCTGTATAGTTATTTTTCCTCATTATTGTGCAGAATTCGTAATATCCTTCTTCTTCTGGCAGAAATTCCCATTCATATGGTGGAGAAGATGCGCTTTCATAAAAATTCCATTTTCCTCCCAGCCAGATTTTTTTACGATAGTATAAATCCAGGGTAGCATTTTCTGTGGCTTCAGCCCTTACTTTTATACTTGTATTAGACACTTCTTTGCTTGTATAAGCTTTTGAGGTGAGAGGCATTGAAGGAATTTCTATGCTTGGATCTCCAAGCAAATTGAATTCAAAAATAGTGAGCCAGTCATGATTATCTCTGTAATATAGGGTGGAGAGATAATTAGCTTTTGCAGTTGAAAATATTTCTCCTATGTTATTACTTCCATCATAATATGCTTTAAAAAACATTTTATCCAAATAACCACCCAATCCTCGATCTATTCCATTGCCGAGATATACATATGCCACTCTACTACTCCCTACATAGGCAATTGCCCCTCTTTCTGGCACTAAAAGAAACATTTCACCTAGGCAATCACCACCATCAAACTGATTGGTTGAGCATGCCATTGCAAAAACTATTGGCAGATATTCATTTGATAACAATGCCAAATCATGTATACCAAAGCCCCCGCTTTCCCATCCCATTCCTTGAGGATTTCCGTGAGAGGCAAAATTTACAAATAACGCTCCATCATTTATATATTCAGCAATAAAGTAGGCATATGCTGGAGCATCTCTTGCATAATCCTGCGTTTCATAAAGTTTTACAGTTTCAAGATTTATCGAGTTGCTGATTTGTTCCTTTAGATATTCTCCCTCTCTTTCAGGAGTATCCCAGAAAAGTTCTGTTCCAATCATAATAGCCTTCATTGGAGGTATTTCATATTCAACTATTTTTTGAATCATGTCCTCCAGTTCGCTAGGAGTGCTCGCAGGCAGGCGGGCAACATATACATCTGGATATAAATCGGGCTTATCATCTCTTCTCTCTCCATATACTTTATCTTTATCTCTATCCCATGATGAAAAGGAATAGTTGGAGTAATATATATCGGAGTAGTATAAATCTGAAGGAACATCTCCAATAACTGTCGAGACATATCTCACTGGCATTACTTCGGCGTCACCAACAAGCAAAACATATTTTATTCCATATTGCTCTACAGCATCTTTGATGGCATATTTTATTCTCTCTGCATAATCCCTTCCTATCCATCTATATGTTTTGTAAATATCATCAGTTTCCATTATCATTGTTCTTATTTCCTGCATTTCTTTATGCTCTTTCAATGCCTGCAATTCATCAGTCCAGCTATCTGGTGCTATT
>CAZNGK010000230.1:0-2261 GCA_964572575.1 uncultured Thermoplasmatales archaeon
ACCCAGGTTCTGGAGCTACAATTCTAACATTTGTTACATCTGTAATTCAGTTAATGACTGCTATAAAGCAAGCAAGGGCTTCTAGAGAGAATTTAAAAGAACAAGGTGCGCCAAACGAAATTTTAGAAGAGCTAAAGAAATGGGAGGAGAGGAGAATCAAAGAAGAGATTAATGAATTAAAAGCTGAATTATTAAAGCAATATACAGGTGACAAAACAAGAAAAAATGAATTGGATAATGCTCTGTCACATTCATTACCCTTTTTAGCAGATAGGATAGATAGGGGCCTTGATATTGATGTAACTATAGATGCGCCTTTACCCCAAAATGAAGCTGATGAAGATCAAAATGTGGAGCTAACTTCAGATGACCCTGTAAGGGTTATTCAAAAGCATATGAACATAATAAAAGAACTAAAAAGAGAGGACACTCCCATCCTTCAACTAGAAAGGATTGATGATCATAAAGAGGACGCAGAATAGTTATTGCATAACAAATCGCTCAAGCTGACCGCCAATCCGCTGCGCTTCTTGGCGGCAGCCTAGCTCTGTCGTTCGCCACGACCGCAGGCGGGCGGACACGCGGGAAATGCCGCGAGCCCCGTTAAGCGTCAATAATGAACATGTGAAGAATCATACCGATGATTAAATGGAAGAACAAAAAAAATCTTAAACCTGAAATTATACTTAAAAAGCTAAAAGACGCTGCAATAGTAAGAGATGATGGTAGCGTGTCTTATGATTCTTTTGAATATATGGAATTGACTCCAGCTATTTATTCAATGATAGACTTCGGTCAACAAATTGATTGGGCTCTAAAAAAGAAAATTGTCTCTGCGGCTTTAAATAAGGCATTAAAGGAAAATAAACTAGAAAAAGATAATTTAATCAAAGCAATAAATAAGGAATTCATGGAGGCTAACAAAAAGAAAGAGGAAGAGTTTATATTATTAACATCTATGTCAATAATGCCTCCTCTGCCATTCAAAAAAATAGAAATATTAGATTGCCATATAAGATTATTAGATGGCCCTTTTCCCAAAAAATACAATTCCCGAGAAGTTCACCAACAAAAATGGCAATTTGATTTCCCTCATACTCCTCCTGGTTATTGTAAAGTAATTGTGAAATGCAAAGCAAAATTTCCACATGAGGCAGTTTATAAATCAATAAATGCCATAGATCTTATAAGGTCATTTTTTTGTCTATTTGAAAATTTCAGATTGCAATTTACCTTTGGCGTAGACACAAAGCCAATTAATAAAGTGCGTCTGGGAGGGTTGCATACACTACATAATAAGGATGGCAAATCTGCTGTAGATTATTTTTGGCACGAAACAAATTTTTCATTGGCAAAGCCTCATTCAATCTCAAAAGACAAATTAAATATACAGAAAAAAAATATTAAATGGGCTTTAAGACAATTTTCAAAATCAAAATATAATTTGAAACTTCTTGACGCCCTTTTAAGATATGTTAGAGCGTTGGATGAATGTGATGCTAATATAGCGGCATTGAAGCTTTGGGGGGCAATTGAATCTATTGCAACACCAGACAATGTCCGCAATTATGATGCCTTAACAAAAAGATGTTCATTTTTTTATCATGACAGAAAATTTCATAAACAAATGTTGGAGTATCTCAGGGAATATAGGAATGCAAATGTCCATGCTGGCGAGAAATATGCTGAAGCCAAAACATGTTGCTACCAAATGCAATATTATTTTTTTAAACTAATTTTATTTCATCTACGAAATGTTGATACATTTACATCTTTGCAAGAGGCAAATATGTTTCTAGACCTTCCAACTAATAAAATGGAGCTTGAAGTACGTAAAAAACATATTGAAATGGCTCTTAAATTCATTTCATAGGTTCGCGCTTAACAAGGCACTCCACCTGACCGCCATTCCGCTGCGGCCTTCGTCCTTGCTCCACGGCGGCAGGTGAGCTTGGTCGTTCGCCACGACCGCAGGCGGTCGAACACGCGGCTGGAGGTGAAAATCAATGAAATGTAAATTAGCAATATTCATGTTAGTCAGCTTTGTTGTTTTATCAGGCTGTGTTGCAAATAAAGGAACTACGATTAAACAACATCCACAAAAACCTATGGTGGTAAAATCAGCGGAAGAAGTTCGTCTATCCAGTGCTGAGATATTTTCATTATTTCAGGAATTACAGAAAAAGTATAAAAATGACAAAGGTAATCCTAATTACATTTATGAACTGAATGAGTTTGAAAGTAAATATGGTCATTACTGG
>CAZNGK010000231.1:0-2195 GCA_964572575.1 uncultured Thermoplasmatales archaeon
ATATGAATAAGAAAAATAAATATAGCGGAAAAAATTTCAGGACTACACAATTTTTAATCGAAAAGAATGAGGAGATTCATGTTTATGAGATTTATCAATAACTTGTTAAAAATTGAATCGTATTCGTTTAGTCATAATCTGCCAAAGACTGTAATAATCAATCCACAGCTCTATTATTCCTCACTTCTACTCCTTCTTCTCCTATCACAATCTCTATTACTTCATAGTATTTTCCATATTTTATCTTCTCCTTTTGAGTGATGTTGGTATCGTTAACTGTCACCACTAAATAGTAGGCGCTTGCAAAAGTGGTTATATTTTCAATTGCAATGCTTTCATTTTCATTCAGAGAAAAATTATCATTAAAAATTTTTACATCATCTAATGTAAGTAAGGCAATACTCACATTAATGCTTTCATTTCTCTCATTTTTTATCACTATCTTCATTGGCTCATAACTCATCCACCACATAATAAAGATAGCTATAATGACAACTGCTGCAACCAATACAATAGCTTTTTGCCAAACTTTCATGTTATAAAATGCATTAACCTTAAATAAATTAGCAGGAAATAAACTACCGTCTTCGGGGTATAATCTGCCTTAAATATGCCAAGATTATCATCCCAGTTTGAGGTGTTGACTCCAGAATCTTTCATCTCATATATCATAACTTTTTCTATTCCTAATTTCCTTATTTTCATTAAGCCTGAGATTATATACACTGCCTGCTCCATTTCACTATAGCCATCTGAGTATGTTGATGCTCCAAATTCTGTTATCCAGATTGGTTTATTTTCCCCATATCTCTCCAGCACTCTTTTCATGTATTCATATCTCTGCAGAAGAGTATCTCCATAAACATGGAAAGCATAAACATCTACATATTTTCCTCCTCCGCCTTCCAGAAAATCTTCCAGAAAATTTGGATTATAATCTCCTATACCTGCCTCTCCCAATGCCAGTCCTCCCATTACTACAATATTGTTTTCATCAACTTCCTTCAATGCCATGTAGGCATATTTCATCAATTCTATATATTGCTCCACACTTCCTTTCCAGAAATAGCTCAGGTCTTCTTCATTCCATATCTCCCATGCATTTATCTTTCCTTTATATCTCTCTGCAATGATTTTAACAAAATTGTACCATGCATTCATATCTTTTGGGGGATAGGTATAATAGTCATCATCCTCATAACTTACATTTCCTTTCGAACTGCACCACCATGGAGTGTATGCAAGATTCCACAGCGTTTTTATCCCTTTCTCTATGCTACTGTTCACTATCCTATCTGCTTCTTCCCAGTAAAAATCATATCCCCAAAGTTTTATCTCAATACCTGCCCACGCCACTCCTCCACGATGCCATTCAAAGCCAATTTGATGAGCTAAATCAAAATCAATATCGCTACTCAATTTGCATATTCCCACTTCAAAGTTTTGAGAGGAAATGGAGAGCAGAAGAAATGCGAGCAGAAAAACATTCATATGGAAATCACCTTGCCTTTAACAGACCTGCTTTTAACAGAACTCCTCCCAGCATATTATTTCATCTAAGCTTTTCCTCTTCTTTTCCTCAGGCTTTAACTCATCAGCAGGATAACCAAGGGTCATTAGTGCAATGATTTCGCAATCATCTGGCACTTTCAATGCTTCCTTTGCTTTATCCTGGTAAAATGCTCCTATCCAGCATGTTCCAATCCCCTTTTCTGCAGCAACCAAGGCAATATGCTCCATTGCTATTGCCAAATCAATATGGCATGCTGCAATACCATTAGTCATTACATAGCTTGTATAGGTAGCGACTCCTGCTATTACAACAGGTGCTTCCTTGACGAATCTCTGCCTTTTTGCCGCCTCATAAAGCTCCTCTCTTTTCTTTTCATCTCTTACAATAATAAACTTCCATTCCTGCAGATTTTTTGCAGACGGTGCAAGGCGAGCTGATTCAATAATTTCCTTGATTACATCTTCTGGAATTGGTTCATCTTTATAACTTCTTACACTCCTTCTCTTCTTTATTATATCCATGAGCATATGAATATATTCTTTCCTGCTTTATATTCTTTGCAATAAATTGGACTGCATGATTGCATATGGAAAAAGGCAAAGATAGTGTGGCACTTATTAAGCTTATTAACCTGAATTTGCCAGTTAGCCGCCTAAAAGGAGATATTGGCAAAGCCAATACC
>CAZNGK010000232.1:0-2194 GCA_964572575.1 uncultured Thermoplasmatales archaeon
CATGTAATGAAAAAAACCAAAAATTTTTTGAAACTGAAGAAAACACAAAAAAAGGAAGTCATGGTTATAAGCGGGAATGACGCAGTGGCAATGGGAAAAATAGTTGGCGGACTAAAATTTCAGAGTTACTATCCCATTACTCCAGCAGCAGACGAGAGCTTCTTTCTGGAAAAGTTTGGCGTTCCAGTAATCCAAACTGAAGATGAAATATCTGCAATATGCTCTGCAATCGGTGCTTCCTTGGTTGGCGTAAGAGCTTCGACAGCAACAAGCGGACCAGGCTTCTCTTTAATGAACGAGGCAATAGGATGGGCTGGAATTAATGAAACACCTGTAGTAATAACTTTTTATCAGCGAGCGGGCCCCAGCACAGGGATGCCGACGCGAGGCGGGCAGGAAGATTTGCTTCATGCTATTTTTTCTTCTCATGGAGAATTTCCTAAGATTGTTTTTGCATCTGGGGATCATGAAGAAGCTTTTTACGATGCTATCAATGCATTCAATCTTGCTGAAAAATATCAGGTGCCTGTAATTCATTTACTCGACAAATTTTTAGCAAATTCTGTGACTGCCATTGAAATTCCAGATTTTAAAAAAATAATGATAGAAAGAGGAGAGGTTGTTGGAGGCGGGAAAAGCTATAAGAGATTTGAATTGAAGCCGATTTCTGCAAGGGCATTTTTAGGCAATGCAGTAATGTGGTATACTGGAGATGAGCATGATGAGCATGGTCATATAAGCGAGGATCCTGTTAACAGAATAGAAATGTATGAAAAGAGAATGAAAAAGATGGAAATTATGGGGAAGGAAATAAATGAGAGGGATAGAGCAGTTTTATATGGAAAGGGAGATTTCCTTTTGCTCGGATGGGGTTCAACAAAAAAAGTTGCATTGGATGCAATAGAAGAAATGGGAGGAGCATATTTGCATTTAAAATTTTTCTCTCCTTTTTCCTCAAGATATATTGCATCTCTAATTGATAAATTTGATGTTGTTATTAACGTTGAGCATAATTATACAGCTCAAATGGGAAAAATTATAGCCATGAATACGGGAATAGAAATAGAAAAGAAAATTCTGAAATATAATGGAAGACCCATTTATTTAAATGAGTTAACTACTGCAATTGAAAGAATAATGGATGGGGAGAAAAAGGTGGTGCTTGATTATGGAGCATAAAGTAGATTTATGGGTTGATTGGTGCCTGGGGTGCGGAAATTTTGGTATTTTAAAAGCAGTATACAGAGCATTTGATGAAATGAGAATAGAGCCAGAGAAGATTGCTGTTGTTACAGGCATAGGATGTTCTGGAAAAATATGCCATTATATTAATGCAAATGGTGTCCACACTCTTCATGGAAGAGCAATACCTTTTGCTATGGGTATAAAACTTGCAAATTCAGAGTTGAAGGTAGTGGTGCATGGAGGAGATGGTGATTTACTCGGTATTGGAGTCGGGCATTTTGTTGCTTTAGGAAGAAGAAATTTAGATATCACCGTTATAATGCATGATAACAGGGTGTATGGGCTTACTAAAGGGCAAGCATCTCCTACTTTGGCAAGAGGAATTAAAACAAAAGCTTTAATAAAACCAAATTTGCAGGATGCAATAAATCCAATTGCTATGGCTCTGGCGTCTGGCTATACATTTGTTGCCAGGTGTTATGCAATGGATATTGAACATTTGAAGGAAATTATAAAGAAGGCGATAGAGCATGAGGGAGCATCTTTTATAGATATTTTGCAACCATGTGTAACATACAACGATGTTCATACTCCTGAGTATTATAAGGAGAAAATTTACAAGCTTGATGATAAATTGAATGAAGGAAAGGAGGAAGAAAAAATTGTTAAAGCATGGCTCAAATCTATAGAGCATGAAAGAATACCTATGGGCATATTTTATGAAAATAAAAGCATTGAAACTTTTGAGAAAAGATTAGGAATAAAAATTCTTGCAAAACAGAAAATCGAAAAAAATGGAAAACCGATCATAAACAAAAAAATGTTTATAGAGATGTTTTCAGAATATATAATAAAGCCGTAGAGGTGTGACATAAATCTATTTGTGACATAAACCTATTTATATCATACAAGATATGTTTTTGTGGAGAAAGAGGCAAGATTTTGGAAATCGAAAGATGGTAAAGTTCAATGTTTGCTTTGCCCTCATCAGTGTATGCTTGACGATGGG
>CAZNGK010000233.1:0-2167 GCA_964572575.1 uncultured Thermoplasmatales archaeon
TAAAAGGTTGTTGCAGGTATGGCGGCGAGATATGCATAGTCATCAATATAGCTTTTTTCATTAAAGCCAACGAATGCAACTTTCTTTACTGGAACAACATCTTTCCATGATATGCCTTTATATCCATCGGCATTAACATCTTTTATAATTACGTCTCCTCCCTCAATAAATATACCAGAAATTAAAAACACAATAGCCAAAGCAACAATTTCCTTTGTCATGATACAATAATGAGAAATGGAATAAAAGTTTTAAGATAGTTGTGCTTCATCTTATATGTTTAACATACCAAGCATATTGACTGCAGATGAACTTCTCGATAAAGCATTTGGAAGAGCAAAGAAGGTTACCAATAGAGATAAAAAAATTAAGACAATAAACAAAATAAAGGCGGTTAAAAAAACGTTAAATGACACTCTCAAAAAATATGTGAGAAGTTTTCCCTCTTTTGATAATCTTCACCCATTTCATTATGAATTACTGAATATACTTGTAGGAATAAACAAGATGAAAAAATCACTTGCCTCGCTTGAATGGGCAAGAAAAAAAATTAACAATGTGGCAACATATGGCATAAGAAAAGCAAGAAGAGAAAAAGATTATGGAGAAATTATAAAATCAGTTTATGGAAGGATATCCTCAATCATATATGAAATCGATGATGATTTAGCATTTCTCGAAAAAGCAAGAAAAAAAATAAGGAAAACCCCATCTATATCTCCAAATGCCCCTACGGTTGTGATTGCTGGTTATCCAAATGTTGGAAAATCTTCTCTTCTAACAATTCTATCGACTGCAAAACCAAAAATTGCTTCTTATCCATTTACTACCAAAGGTATAATTGTAGGACATTTTTATATAAAAAATCATGAAAGTAAGAAAGTGCAGGTAATTGAGGCACCTGGCTTGTTGGAACGCCCTGAAGAGGAGAGAAATGAAATAGAAAAACAAGGAATAATTGCTCTTCGCTATCTGCCAAAAATAATTGTGTTTGTTATTGATGCCTCACTTCATTGTGGCTATCCATTGGAGGATCAGATTCATTTACTTGAAGAAATAAAAAGGACTTTTGAAGCAGACATAATTGTTGTAGAAAATAAAGTGGATGTTTCTGGAGGGAAAACGTCTTATCTGAAAATTTCCTGCAAAACTGGGGAAGGAATAGAAAAGCTGAAGGAAGAGATTAGAAAAAGACTATTGTGATTTTTTTATTTCGGCAGCTTCTTCGGCTTCTTCGGTTTCTTCGGCTTCTTCAGTTTCTTCAGTCTCTTCAGCTTCCGTTTCACTTTCAACTTTTTCTTCCACTTCTTTAATCTCTTCCGTATCCCCCTCTCCTTCCATCTCCTCTTTCTTTGTTTCTTCTTTAGCTTCCTCTTCTGAAACTTCTTTTACAGTTTCTTCCATTTCTTCTATCTCTTCTTTTATTTCTCCTTCTGCCTCTATTTCTTCCTTAGTTTCTTCAATTTCTTCTTCCATAAGCTCTTCTTTCTTTACTTCGACTTTCGGTATTTCGAGCAATTCTGACTTGTGAACTTCCACTCTTTTAACTGGATAAATTATTTTAGATAGTTTATAAGTTTGCTTCCCGATTTCTCCATCAAGCATGAGTTTTACAAATTCATCAAAATTGTTTGTTTTTGCCATTGTCTCGGTGACTTCTTTCATTATCATCCTTATTGCTCTCTTTTGAGATGTCTGTATTCTTTTTGTGGTATATGCAGAAGGTTTTACCCTTATTCTTTTTCCATCCTTTGTTATAACATCAAATATACCATCTATTTTTGCTTTATGTCTCCTTGATATTCTTTTTACATAATCAGTTGTTGTTGAGTGCCCTATAAAAGCAGTATGAGCCTCCAGCCCAGATACTTCAACAACCTTAAAGATTAATTTTATATGGGCTTTTGAAAAATCTCCTGTCAATTCCTGAAGTGACACTTCTACTGTCCTTCCAAGTAATTTTTCTGGATCATCAGCAGGAGTTTCTGAAAGCTTTGCCTTCCCAAACATTGGTGGTGCAATTAGTGAATACCATTCTTTTGCTTTCTTTTTTTTCTTCCTTTCCACCATTAAGGCTGAAATAGTATGTGTTATATAAATAAATTGGTGATTCCAGTATCTCCGCATGTTGGCTAAAAATTACTGTTAGCATGACTTGTTTTGCTAA
>CAZNGK010000234.1:0-2152 GCA_964572575.1 uncultured Thermoplasmatales archaeon
AAAGAAGAAGAGATATAAATGCATTGCTTTGCTAATAGCTGGCGAATGTTAATAAATTGAAATTTGGAGGGTTCTTTTGTTTTTACAATACCTTGCTTCTTATAATATTGATAAAATCATAAAGCCTATTGAAGCTCAATTCGCCTCATAGTTCCTTTCTATTATTACCAATCATTGAATAGAAATTTCATATAACAGGCACATGTGCTGAATAATATCTCATCTTCCTCTTTCTTCTCCCCACAAAATTTTGTGAAGCTGGATGGAGAATCGCACATCAATTTCATCATCTAAAATCCAGTCTGCAAGTTTTTCTGCTTTTTTCCATACTGGCTGCATTATAACATGACATGCTGGCTTATATCTCTTTATTATATCTTTTGCATATTCATAATCCTCCCTGTCGCTTATGACAAATTTCAGTTCATCTTGACTGCGAAGTAAATTAATGTTATTCATTCGCATTTTGTCATGCATTCCTGAAGATGGACATTTTATATCCATTTTAACAACTACATTCCTCAAAACAAGTTTTTCTATGCCCAATGAGCCATTTGTTTCTACACTTACCCTGTATCCTTCATCAATGAGTATATCAATAAGTTTGTAGATATCTTGGAGTAAAGGTTCACCACCAGTAATGCACACTCTTTTACATTTCCATTTTTTAATTTCTTCCATTATTTCTTCTGCCTTCATCTCCTTTCCTTCATAAAATGCATATTCAGTATCACAATAACTGCACCTTAAATTGCATCCAGTAAAGCGGATGAATATTGTGGGCGTACCTGCATCACTGCCTTCGCCTTGCAATGAATAAAATATTTCATTTATCTTCATTTTATTTCATATTCAATTGGGTCTTCAATGCCAGCTTCTTTAAAAGCCTTCATGCGGAGTCTGCAAGAATCGCATCTTCCACACGCCAGCTTACTTTCCCTATAACAACTCCATGTTTTTTCAAATGGCACACCAAGTTCAGCACCCTTCTTAACTATTTCCACTTTTGATAGATAAAGCAGGGGGGCTTTTATTTTCACTGGATTTCCTTCAACTCCTCTTTTAGTGGCAAGATTTGCAAGCTTTTGAAAAGCTTCAATATATTCTGGTCTGCAATCTGGATAGCCTGAATAATCGACTGAATTCACTCCTATGAAAATTGCCTCTGCATCCATTACCTCTGCATAAGCCAGAGCATATGAAAGGAAAATTGTGTTGCGAGCTGGAACATATGTTACAGGAATTCCTTCGCCTTTTTCAGGAACTTCAATTTCATCAGTTAAGGCAGAGCCTCCAATCTGGCGTAAATCTGCTTTTAAAATTTTATGTTCTGCTCCAAGCCATTCAGCAATTTTACAGGCAGCTTCCATCTCCTTCTTATTTCTCTGTCCATAATCAAATGTGATTGCATGCAAAATATACCCCTCATTTTTTGCAATAGCTGAAGCAACAGCAGAATCCATTCCACCTGAAAGAAGGCATACAGCTATCTTCTCCATTCAGTCCACGCTCCCTGTCCGTAACCTTCATCAACACCTATTCTTATCGTTTTTATATTTTCTTTTTTTATGGCATCAACATTTAGGGCATCAACAACTTTTTTTAGTATATAGGAAGCAATATTTTCTGCAGAGGACGAGTATATTGGCAGAAAAACACAGTCCTCTTTTGGGAAAGAGTATTTTTTCCCATTATATTCCACCTCCACTTGCTCATTTTTCCTTATATCAAGCATTCCTTCTATTGGAATAATAACTCTGTGGTCTATCTCCTTTATTATTTCCTTTATTATTTTTTTAATGATTCTAAAATCAATTACTATGCCTTTCTCAATATCTCCTTCCACAATTGCGTGTACAGCGTATGTATGCCCATGTAAATGAGAGCATTGGGAATAGTCTGGCAGGAAATGGGCAGAGGAAAATGTAAGATTGCTTTTCCATCCATCTATGCGTATTTCCATGCAATTTTATGTAGACGAGATATAAAACATCTTCGTTGTGTAGTTAGGGATGTGTAGTTAGGGATTATCCTATATAATACTCTGGCTCTGGATTATGATATTTTCTAAGCTTTAAATTATCGAATGCAATCTGGCTCCATTGTCCTTCTTTCTCACCACCACAATGCAACTCAAGCTTTATTTTAATTG
>CAZNGK010000235.1:0-2134 GCA_964572575.1 uncultured Thermoplasmatales archaeon
TGCAAGTGTTGCCATTCCCTTTTTGTTTCTAATCATTTGCCCAAACTTTTTTCCCAAATTTCTAAATATTTTCCCATTCATTTTTCCTCACCTGCCCTCCACTCTTTCTTAATTTTAGAAGAGGACAATGATATAAATTTTTTGCTTTCTTTATAGGCAAATCTAACATACCTAATTATCAAAATGATTGTGATAACAAGAAGTATTGGAATTAACAACATACCTATTGAAGGTAATTCAGCATGGAAGTTTGATATTTCAAAACCAAAAATTTTGAAACCTTTATAAAGATAAATTGGTGCAAAAAGGTTATCTATCCAGTTGCCCTGTTCAACATGTATTTTGCCTATATGAATAGTTGGATTAAAATCACTTACATCTGCCTTAAATTGTCCTTCTATTGTCCATTCTCCTTCTGGATAAAACCACATATTTGGTAGTTGTATCTCAAATTTGTCATATGCATACCAACCAACCTCTAACTTTTTTGGAGGTATATCTGGTGTGTGAATCCACTTGTAAACAATCCTGTCTTCGCTATCTTTTAAAACCCATTCTGCGACCATATCTCCTACATTTGCTACTCCACTATCCTCCATTTCTACAATTATCCAACTTCCTCCAGTATATATATAGTTTGATGAATATGTTTTAACATTATTTGCACTACTATTTGGAGAGAAAAACGTTATAGAACAAAATAACAAAAATAAAGGAATGAGGGTTGCAACCAGTTTTTTTGTCTTCATTTTTTTCTCCATTCTGTTTTTGCCTCCTTTGTTGCTCTAACTGCACCTTTTATTGCCCTAACTGCACCAACTACTGAATGTGTGTATATTACAAGTATAACGAAGAATATCAGAAATATCCATATTGGCGACAGCCACCAGAATAGTGGTATTGTTTTATGACCAAGAATGTATATTGGTGCTGTAAAAATTAAATCAAACCAAGAACCTTTGGTTACTGGAAATATAATAAGATAAGAGTTTCCTTCATCATCAGTTGCTGGACCTTCTCCACCAATAGAACCATCTTCAAAAATAAAGTATGTTCTAACCGCCCATTCTCCGTATCTGTCTGAAAGGAATAACGCTGGTATCACAAATTCATTAGTATCGGCAAATAAGTATTTGTATCCATCGAAATTTCCTTCATATAGTATTGCTGGTTTCTTTTCAATTTTACAAAATCTATGCATATGTGGGTCATAATACTCCCAGACACATTTTACTGGTTTTACATTTGAACGCCAATATACTTTTTGTAAAGAATTACTAACAACCTTGTATGGCGTCCAGCAATGAAATATAGACCCAGGAGTATATCCTTCGGTTATTGAAATGCCTAAATCACGCAATTGATTTTCAGTTATAATTGAAACATCTTGGCTATCACTATCATTCCACTGTTCCCAGTATCGGATGTTATAGCCACCAGCAGATGTTGTTGTAGAAAGTGTGCTACCACTAACTAATGGTATAAAGAGTATGGCAGAAATCAATGTAACCAAAGCAACCGCTTTGTATTTATGCATCATTGTAATCACCTACTTTTTACCGACGAGCCACAGCACTGCTATTATTGCTACTATAATTGCTATAATTCCAATATAAAGTTCAGCACCGTATCCTTTTTCTGTTGGTGTCGGAGTTATTGGTTGTTGTGTTGGCGTCCATTTCATATAGACATCATTGAGACCATCTTCAAGTTCTATATCTTCGATGTTTATACTGCCAGTTGTAAATTCAACCTGTTCATCATTAATGTATATTTCAAGTGAATTGGTATCTAACTGTGGGAAGTAATTTCTCCATTCAGCACTTGAGGGGTCTATTGTCCATGTAACATCCTCTTCATCCTCGTATGCTTTAATTCTCATATTTAGTTCGTATTCTCCAAATGCATTTCTTGTTGGATTTCCTATTGAACGCACATACGGTCCCTGTTTCTGATAATATACATACTTGTATTCAGTTTCTCCAGATGTTATACTGTTAAATGTAACATTTGTATCAGAAGGATTTAATGCTTGATATGGATATGTAAATGTTACTGTAACATTTTCTATATCAATAGAACAAGTGTTTTCAAATATTATTTTGTCAGTTACGGAATACCACGTATCATCCTT
>CAZNGK010000236.1:0-2117 GCA_964572575.1 uncultured Thermoplasmatales archaeon
AATTTGTTCAGATCAGCGTAGATGGCGCAACGCCTGAAACGCATGATGAATTTCGAGGAATCGAAGGGGCTTTTGAAAGAACAATAGAAGGAATAAAAAATGCTGTCAGAGAAGGTTTTTTTGTTGAGATTGCAACAACAGTTACAAAAAGCAATTACCAAGAAATTCCAGCAATTATTGACCTTGCAGAAGAATTAAAAGTAAACTGGCTCATGTTATACAATTTTGTTCCAACTGGAAGAGGAAAATTTATTATAGAAAATGACCTCTCACCAGAAGAAAGGGAGGAGTTGCTAAAAATGATTTATCATAAGAATAAGGAAACGAGCGTTGAAATACTTTCTACAGCTCCACAACTTGCAAGAGTTGCATTGCAGGAAGAATATAAAGAGCAGACTGGCGAGGTGCTGATGCCAACTCATTTTTACAATGCCCATCTGCCAGGAAAGCTTGCAAATCTTGCAGAATTCATAGGTGGGTGCGGCGCGGGTCGTTTCTACATGTCAATGCGTCCCAACGGAGATTTGCAGCCATGCGTCTTTCTGCCAGTTAAAGTTGGAAATATATTGCAGGATGATTTTGAAGAATTATGGTTGCATAATAAAGTTTTGAATGAATTGCGTGACAAGGATTTAATTAAGGAATGCAACAGATGCCCGTATCGATACCATTGTGGAGGATGCAGAGCAAGAGCTTATGGTTACTTCGGTGATTATCTTGCTCCTGACCCTGGTTGCGTTATCAACAGGCATTCATATGAGCATCTGGTGGAGACATGGAAGTAGTTCTGACAGCGGATGAAACGCTTATGAGCAATCATCATGGCAAAGAATTTTTGGGATTTGGGACTAGCGCGCCTCCTAACTGGCTTCCAGAATGGCTTTTCCGTTACCTTTTCTTTCCACGCATTAAAAGCATCGATGGTTTTCCATGGCAGGCTCCATATGGATTGCGAAAGATAGAAGCAAAGCTTATAGATGCTGGCATGGATGCGGGCGTTGTATATCCCGAAGATATAGCAAATCATGATGCAAAAGTCTTAGGCATATATGTTATGGATCCCTTTGGCTGGGGGCCTTCTTCAACAACTTTTGCTGGAATAATGAAGACTGGTATGCCATACAATGCAAAATATTTTGAAATGTTATTCAAAAGCAAAGCATATAAAAAATTTAAGGGGTATGGAGGCAGAACAATTGTTGGTGGCCCAGGCGTTTGGCAATTTAAATATAACATGGAATTTGCAAAGCGTTACAAAATAGACTGCATTTTTGATGGTGAAGCAGAGAAAGATGTTGTTGAGCTTTTCCAGAAAGCTTTGGATGGTGAGGAGCTGCCAAGATATATAGAAAAGACTCCAAAGGATGCACCAAGCTTTGATGAAATTCCAGAGATAAAGAAGCCAAGTGTGAATGGACTTGTAGAAATTGGACGGGGATGTCCGAGAGGATGCAAGTTTTGTAGCGTTACGCTTCGCCCTTTAAGATGGTATCCATATGAAAAAATTGAGAAGGAATTACTGGTGAATAAAAAGCATGGAGTTCATGGCACAGTTCTGCATGCTGAAGATGTCATGCTGTATGGCTCGAAAAATGTTATTCCAAATGAAGAAAAAGTTTTGAAAGTAAATGAGCTTGCGAAAAAAATTATGGATACAATTTCATGGAGTCATGCCTCTTTTGCTGCTGTAGCAACGAAGCCGAAAATAATTGAAAAAGTGGCAGAAATCATCATAGATGAAAAACAAAAATGGTGGGGGGCAGAGATGGGCATTGAAACAGGCTCTCCAGAGCTGGTAAAGAAAGCAATGCCAGCAAAAGCAAAGCCTTTCAAGCCTGAAGAGTATCCAGAGATAGTGAAGCAGGCGGCGGGCGTTATGACCGACGCCAACATGGTGCCAGCTTGTACACTAATAGTTGGATTGCCAGAAGAAACAGATGATGATGTCATAAAAACAATAGAGCTTATGGATGATTTGAAGGATTTTAAGAGCCTTATCGTGCCTTTATTCTTTGTTCCAATGGGCAAGCTCAAGGATAAAGATTGGTTTAAGGAGCATGAGATGAATGAACTGCATCGCGAGTTGCTCATAAAATGTTTGCAGCATGACATAAAAT
>CAZNGK010000237.1:0-2116 GCA_964572575.1 uncultured Thermoplasmatales archaeon
CTCTCCCTTGCTTTTGTTGGGTAATGGCACTCTGAGTTCGCTTTCTCCTTCCATCCATAAGGTTAATTATAAGGGATATAAGAATATATCGATATTCACCGGATGCTTTTGTTTTGTTATCAATTGCATGTTACTTAAAGTTACAGTTATAAGTCATCGTAATAATTTTTGGACAGCTCTTCCATGAAATCTTCCACAATTTTATCTGGTAGGATTGAAAGCTTACTCAATAATTTTGCCCGAGATTTTTTTATTAAATAGTTAAGACATGTGGATGCTTTACTTGCTTCATGCTGGAATTCAGCTCCTGTTACAACTGGAAGCAGAATGCATGATGGATATGCGTTGCCAAAATAAAGTGTGTTATGAGCAATTTTTGTCTCTCCATCAGATGCTATTGGAGCACGAGTATTCGGATTTGCAAGGAAGCGAGGAGCATTTGATGACGATACTTCTACCCTTATTTTATGCCCTTTATTCCATATATAGGCAGTGCTCCACAAATCAACTTCTATTTCATAAACTTTGCCAGCTTCCATGAATTCCCAGTGGTCGAATCCATTTCTATTACGCATCCTCAAAATTCCATCTGTTATGAGCATTGAACGTCCATCCGGATAGACATCGCATATCTTTACGGTAAAATCTGTATCTGGACAATCAGATGAAACATACAGCCTGGCTTTTATTCTCCCAGTAACCCAGACTGGTTCATCAAGGCTGTCACTGGTAAAAACGATAACATCATCCCTATTTTCAATCAACCTCTGGTCATATGGTCCCTTGGCAATATAAAGGTTCTGCCCGCCCAGCGTCGGCGCAGGGCGTTTTGGATTATATGTAAATGTGATTGAGTCAGAGGATGCCATCTCCGTGGAAAGACTGCCATCTTTATGGAAGTAAAACGAGGTTGTGGTGTAAGGCAATGGCGGCCAATCATCTGCAATGAGCCATGCATTTCCTGGAGCATTTTCATCTGTTACATCTCCCATGACATAATAGGCTACGGCAGGCCATTTGTCAAAATCGTTGCCATCGTTCATTGTATATTCATCCAGCATATCTGTGAACATCTCGTTAGAAAAATTGCATTTTGAATTTTCTGGATATTGTAGTTGCCCTTGCTTCAGATTATTTATACCATCGTGAGTCCATGGCCCCATAATGAGCTTTGATTTCCCTCTAGCTCCTTCTCCGCCATAATATTGATAACCAATGAATGCATCTATTGTTCCCTGGCAAAAGATATCATACCATCCTCCGAGATGTATGGCTGGCACATTAACATTATGCCATTTTCCATCCAAGCTAACGTTGCTCCAGTAATCGAGAGTATAATTTTCGTGGGCAAACCATTCCGGTAAAATAAAAGTGCTGTTCTGGCGTTGCAGCCATCCTTCCATCAAGCTTTTTCTGAATTCACCACCCTGAAAAATTGCATAATGATGGAGATTTGGATTGGCTACTCCAGCATACTGGCATGCAAGATATGGCGGATTGGCGCCAGCAAGAAAATACTGGCATATGCCCAAAGCAGATGCACCAAAAGTGGCAACATGACCATTGCACCATGGTTGTTGAGCAATCCATAGAAGAGTGTCCACGCCGTCTACATGGGCTTTTCTAAATGCCATGTCAATGCCTTCAGATGCGAATCTTCCTCTCATATCCTGTATAACGACGGGCCATCCAAGCAATGCCCATGTTGTTCCGATACGCTGTAAATTATTTTTGTTATATGGAGTTCTAATCAGAATGACACCATGAGGAGATTTTTTTGACGGAAGATAAACATCTGTTGCCAGATGAATGCCATCTCTCATTTCCACCATATAAGTTGTTTTCGAAACGCATCCAGAAAATGCAATAGATATCATTAACAACACAACTACAACAGGAAGAAACTTCTGTTTCTTCATAAAAATAATCTGGAAGATATATTTATATATTTTCAAATGTAGATGGTGTGCATACAATGGAAAATGGAAGATTGTTACTCATTTCTTGTCTTCCAATTAATTAAACTCTGCAAAAACGAGGTTGTCGAAAAATTTCGTGAAATTTATATTCCCATCCCCGTAGAGGAAACAGGGGATGGGAATGAAATACTGGAAAA
>CAZNGK010000238.1:0-2108 GCA_964572575.1 uncultured Thermoplasmatales archaeon
GCAATGAAACAGCTCTGTAGATATATCTAAGTCTTTCACTTTCATCCACCTTCCTTTGAATAAAGCCTTCTTCATGCAGTTTTTTTAAATATTTTCTGATTGTTCTTTCTGATATGCCGAGTTGTTCTTTCATCTCTTTTATTGTTAAGGATTTTTTTAAAAGCAGATTATAAATTTTTACCTCCGCTTTTTTAAAATTGAGGAATGCAAAAATTAGATTCAGCAATTCAACTGGCTTTTTCCTTTGTTTTAATGCTTTTTCTATCTCTGAAACCGCATTTTTTACCATAATATGTATGAAAAAAATCGTATTTATACTTTCACACGTTGGAAATTATTTTGCTTGTTTTATTTATTTGCATCCTGCTGAACAATGGAACTGCTACTATAGTGAATGTGCCATATGCTATCATAATATAAAATGTTTAGAAAAATTATGAAGATGAAAATCAAAAAAGGGAAATCATATCTATGCAGATGAATTAGCAGGAAGAGATATGAGACTAAAGGAAATTACAAAAGTTGTATGTCCAATTCTCCATGTTGGATTGTTATTTTTGATTATTTATCTGTGGTTTCCTTCTTATTATGATAAATTTGCCGTGGTGGTAGCGATTGACCTTTTTGAATTCGCAACTGGAGAAATAACATCTATTGCGGCAGGTATTGGTATGGGGTTAAATCCGATAGTCGTGGCAGTTTTTGTTTCCTACATAGAATCGAGTATATCGCTTTTTGTAGCTGTTAACTTTGATCTATTGAAGAAATTGCCAAAGGCAGGGGAGCAAATAATAAAGTATGAAAATAAGATGAAAACTTACACGGAAACCAAAAAGTGGCTTAAATCAGCTGGTTTTTTAGGTATCTCCGTCATTGCCTCCATTCCATTTTATGGTACCGGAGCAGTTCCATCTACCATATTGGGAAGGTTACTCGGAATGGGGTGGAAAAAAAGCTGGTTAGCTGTGAGCATGGGAATATTTTTGAGGTCGATGCTAATTTCTCTTCTTCTCTATCTCGGATACCTTACCATTTGAATGAAAAATGGCAACAACGTCTTTGCCGATGTACTTGATTTTTGAGGCACCAAGAGAAATAAAATAATTTTTTAGATCCTTTTCCGAAAAATTCCAAGATATTCTGCGGTGAAGCGGATTGATTCCGTCATTGTCTCCTAAAAACAAATCATAAAAATAATAGAAACCAGAAATATGTTGCACACGCCCAAATTTATAGGGCGAAGACGGTTCTACCACAATAAGTTTTTTTGTTGTTTTCAGCGCATTTTGGATTAAAATCCTTTCTTTTGGAGCTACATGATGGAGAACATCTATTATAACAGTAACATCGTTCTCTGGATATTCCTTAAAGTTGAATATATCTTTTAATTCAGCATTTAGACCCTTCTTTCTTAGATATTTTATAAAAGTGGCATTTAAATCCCATCCTATATATTCACAGCTTTTGTCCAAGTATTTTGCTAGAATCCCTATACCACAACCAAGTTCAAAGACTACTTTATTGCGTCCAATCTCTCTGGAAAGATATGTATATCTTTTAACCAAATTTTTTCTATGCAAAAGCAATAAGAACAACTGATACAATTTTGGGTGTATATAGGGTAGTGCCTTCATCTAACATCATATAGGTATAATCTGATAAAAATCTATCTGTATTGGTATCCTTTCTTCAACTCCTTTAAGTCCAACTTCTGTTTCTATGTGGAGGTGAAGTTTTTCTGTTTTTGGAAATGGAGGCCAAAATTGCCATAGAATTATATCGGCACTAAAGGAGCCAGATAAAACTGTTGTGCTATTTGCATTAACTATTTTTCCTGAAATGCTTCCTCCACCAATCTCTTCTTCATACAAATAATATACTGCGTATAATGAAATTGAGATATCTTGCACCTCAATTGAAAAGGAATTCTGGTTATCTATTTCAATTGAAATGTTCGTTTTTATATGGATTGTAGGCGGCGAGGTGTCGATGATATCAAAATTTTCTAAAGTATTTGTTATTTTATATGTTGGTAATTTTACGATTTCATTTATTTTTGGTACATCGATCGTTGCTGTAGAGCTAACAATCGTTTCTTTCTTAATTCC
>CAZNGK010000239.1:0-2099 GCA_964572575.1 uncultured Thermoplasmatales archaeon
TAAGGAGAAATCATTGTACCGAAAATGGCGGTACCCGGTGTTGGTTGGTTTGCCTGTTTTAAAGATCCCCAAGTAGGATCTGTGGGGTCAGGTCTCGCAATGCCACTTTTATTCTTTTTCTTCCATTCTTTTTACCGCCCTACTTACCGTAGCATAATGGATGCCGAGATATTCGGCGATTTCCTTTAGGGTATAGCCATGGTGTACATGCGCTGTATAGATGACCTGATCTCTTTGGTGTTTATCATGTATGTATATGCAAAGCATCCCCTAAAGAGAGTCTGTTGGCATAGCGCTGCTTGCGGGGGATCTCTTTTGATCTTTCCTTCAAGAGAGGACTTATCCGCTTTTTAAAGTCCTCTTTCCCCAGATACAATTGACCTTTTACTTCTTTTAAAGGTGATGCTACCTTTATCCCCGATCTGACAAAAGCCTGATATTGTATTAAAGCTTTCCTTTTTTCTTCATTGAATTGCGAAAGGATCCAGTCAGTCAGTAAACCGGGTATTTTAGTATTGCCGGCTATTACCGGATAACTGCTCCATTGATAGTCTTTCGGATCTTTTACGATGTCGGCTCTCACCGGATTGAGGACAATATAACGGGAGAGTTCAAGTAAATAGTTTTCTTTATCCACTAGGATTGACTGGTATCTGCCCTGCAGAAGATGGCCGACTCTCTGATGTTTTTGGTTGAAGTGCTGGGCATAAATACCGTTTAATTGCTTCTTTTCCCTCTTTGATTAACAGATGAACATTATTACCCATCAGACAATAGGCATATATTCCATATGCAATCTTTTTTCGGTAGGTATCAAGAATAGCTATGAATTTTTCATAATCTTCATCATCTATAAAAATGTTTTGCTGATTAATACCTCTTATCATGATGTGGTATATTTTACTTCTACTTTTTCTTCTTGCTTCTCTTGGCATAAGATGATACCCCATTAATAGTATACATTATCATTGGGTAAAGACAAACAAAGAACCGTCCCCTGTTTTATTCGTATGTAGATTCATCAACTCAAAACGTCGTAAAGGTCTACTTTGTTTTTTCTAAAATAGCTTTTCCCAATCTCTCTCCCAATGTTTCACATTGTAATAGGTGTTCAGGTTTTAACGGAGGTTTGATGGCTACATAATCAATGATTCTAAACTTGAAAGCCTGTACGACACATTTCAAACTCTCTATTGCAGGCATTCCACCTGTTCCTCCTGAGGCAAAAAATACACAGGGAACATCGGCAACCAAACTCCCTTTGATTCTACTTTGGCTGGGATAGAAAGTTCGGTCAAAAAAATCTTTAACCGTTCCGGCCATATAATCAAAATAATCCGGTGTCCCTATGGCAATTCCATCGGTCTCTTTTAAATCCTGCCAGGTTGCATCCTGAGCTCTTTTAAACATTACGGAATATCCCTTCGTCTTTTCAATGCCTTTTTTTACTGCATGGGCCATTTCTTCCACAGTTCCATTTTGAGAATGGAAAATGATTAAAATGTTATCCATGTTTTTTCCTCCTATCATTGTTTAAATTATATTTTATTTATTTTACGACAATTTTATCCCTGTTCCTACCCTTAAGTAAAATAAAATGTGAAGTTGTGAAGCCTGACCCCACTATCCACTACTGGTTATAAGTAATTGCATCATGAATAGTTACTGAATTAATTTTACATTCAATGATTAATTCATTCATAATTCTCCCGCCAATGCTTGTAAGCGTTTTCTCTGGCTTCTTCCCTAGTTCTACCCCAACCATGTGCATGCTTTCCATAATCTTTTCCCTTTCCATAGAGATGGACATCTACTCCACCCGAGAGGAGTGAACCAGGATCTACAGTTACAACTTCTTTTCTATCCTACTTCTTACCATAATCCATTCTATGTCATCTCCTTCTATTTTAGTTTACCATTTCCAAATCTTCCCTTGCATATTCCCTTTCCAATACCTTCTCTAATTATACAATCTCCTTCTTTCCCTACACACTTTGTAGTATATCCACAACTCAACAAAGCCACAGGACAATATTTATCTTCGCTCGGTATACAGACTAACTCAACACTCTTCTGGCCAAAAGGACAAACATTACATA
>CAZNGK010000240.1:0-2070 GCA_964572575.1 uncultured Thermoplasmatales archaeon
CAAAACCCATTCATGTGTCTTTGCATAAAGCAAGTTTTCTCTGATTTCCATAGAAGAGAAATGAAAAGATAAATTTAACTTTTTTGAATACATATTTTAAGAATATCAATAATTTGCGAATAAATTGCTTTCAGAATCATTTGTTGAATGAATTTGCAGTATGGAAAAATATCTATCAAAAATCCTAAAGTTAACACCACGCAGATGTCACATTAAATAAATAAATTAATTAATGCTTATTGTATGCAAGGATAATGATTATTGATCCATGGAGCTCGGAGAAATATGAATACGAAAAACTGTTTGAAAACTTTGGAATAGAAAAGTTCACTTCTGATCTATGGAATGATTTGCCCAATACACCTTTCTTTTTCAGAAGAAATATTGTTTTTGGACACAGAGATTTTGATAAGATAAAAAGGGCAATGAATAGCAACAGCAAGTGGGCAATATTAACAGGCTTAATGCCTTCCGGAAAAATGCATTTTGGACATAAAATTGTCATAGACCAAGTTATATATTATCAGAGCATGGGAGCAGACATTAACATTGCTGTTGCTGATATAGAAGCATATGCAACAAGAGGATTTTCTTTAAAGGAAGCAGAAAAGCTTGCTATCGAAGAATATATTGTAAATTATATAGCCCTAGGACTAAAGCCTTGCAGAATATATTTCCAGTCAAAAAATGAAGATGTTAAGGACCTTGCTTATTTACTTGCAAAGAAATCAAATCTATCCCAAGTGAATGCAATTTATGGCTTCCAAGGTTCGACAAATATGGCTCATGTATTTGCTCCTTTCATTCAAACTGGGGATATTCTGCATGTGCAGATGGAGAAATATTGTGGCATCTGCCCAACGCTTGTGCCGGTAGGCGTTGATCAGGATCCTCATATAAGGTTTTGTAGAGATTTGGCTGATGCTCATCGCCTGTATAGTATCATTCCCAAGGATGAGAAAGTGGGCATATTTGTGAAGGCAGAGAAAAATGTTAAGGAATTGCTCAATATTGCAGAGAATGTTGCAGCTAACTATGGTAAAGTGCTTAAGAGAATAGATAACTATAAAGCTGTTTATGCAAAAGTAGATGATGTCATCTCCTTAGATTATGAGCTTGCCAAGGCTGAGAGAAAATTTAATGATTTTAGCTTTTTGCCTCCATCTTCAACATACCATCGTTTCATTTCTGGATTGGATGGAAATAAAATGTCAAGTAGTAGACCACAATATGCATTGTTCCTTACAGATGAATTGCAAGATATAAAGAAAAAAATATGGTCTGCAAAAACAGGAGGGGCTATTTCTGCAGAAGAACAAAAGAAACATGGAGGAAAACCAGAAGATTGCATGATATATGAGCTTTTCACTTATGGACTTATTAAAGAAGATAGAGAGCTGGAGGATATTTATGAAAGATGCAGAGGAGGGAATATGCTATGTGGAGAATGCAAAAAATATGCTTTTCAATTGCTGGAAGAATTTTTAAATGAACTAAAAGAAAGAAGAGAAGAGGCAAAAGATAGAGTAGAGGAATACTTAAGCTAACTTAAATTAAGCTTTTACGTTAAGCTTTTTCAAGCTCTATATCAAGCACTCCATTTTTGAAAGTTTTCTTTATCCTTCTTTTAACTTTACATGGCAATATAATTTCTTTAAATTCATCTCCTGCCTTTATTTCTAAAAAATCTTTTATGATTTTAACTTTTATGTCCTTTTCATCAACATCCGGCAATTCAACAGTAACATAAAGCTTATTTCCATCTTCAATTATATCTTCCATTGTATCATTCTTTCCAAATTCCTTCAACTCTGTTCTTCCACTTTCATCAACTCTTATGGAAAAACCCTTAACAAATGGTTGCATATTAAAAGCGCTTCTAAAAGCTTCTTCTATGATTTTTTCCATTTCTCTAACTATTCTCTCAAATTCTTCAGCTTCTTTTTTTCTTCTTTTATCATCATCAAATATCATTTTCTAAAAAATGTAAAGGGTGTATTAAAATATTGTGGAATATTCAGTATCTCCGAAAGTAAAAATTTTAGAAAAAATTAAGCCCTGGGGATAATC
>CAZNGK010000241.1:0-2064 GCA_964572575.1 uncultured Thermoplasmatales archaeon
ATGACGCTGCCCTTACGAGGCAGAGGTCGCCGGTTCGAATCCGGCCGAGCCCATTTCCTACAGAAAATTTATTTGCATCCCCCTTTCCCCGTTGCAATCGGTATTTAATCAATCTGTAATTTATATTGAAAATCCATTTTTATATTTTTCAATGATGTTTCAAACGCCCCTGAATAGACAAGGCGAGAACCAATCATATGGTAAAGAAGAGAAAATTTTGAAATTATTCCAGATTTTTTAAAAAATTTGTCAAATATGTTACGATATGAAAAGAACTTCTCTGCAATCCATTTTGTGCCATCAAGCAATTCCCATGGAGACATTCTTTTTGGCATATATACAACATGGTACAAATCATATTTTTCCCAGTCATATGTTAGGATTCTATGTTCATTGTTCAATTTTTCAAATAATGGGGTGCCAGGAAATGGAGTAAGAATATTTACACCTATTGAGTCCACGCCCAGCTCATAAAGCCTCTCAAGAGTATTGCTGAATACACTGGCATCATCGTTGTCAAACCCAAAGACAAGAGATGCTATCACATTCATTCCATAATCCTTAACAAGGCTCACTGCCCGTTTATATTTCCTCAAATCATTTTTCTTGCCCACCTCAGTTAAAGCATCTTGTGAAAAAGTTTCCATGCCGACTGCCCATGCGACGCAGCCCGCTTCACTCGCCAGGCGGAGCAATTCTTCATCGGCAGCGAGCATGTTTATGTTTCCAAAGCATGCAAATTTTTTGTTGAGATGTATGAGTCGCCTGAACAATTCTTTTGTATACTTCATGTCAATTGTAAGAGAAGAATCATAAAATATGAAATATTTTCCAGCCATTTTTATTTCTTTTATTACCCTGTCGATTGGCTTTTTAACATAGTTGCAACCTATATGCGAGTTTGAAATGGAACAGAATTTACATCTGTAAGGGCATCCTCTTGTTGCCTCTATCCCAACCATGAAACCTTTTCTTGCAGCAGGAGACGCTATTGATTTTAAAGGAGGAGAAAAATAAAATGGTTTTAAATCATCTTTTGCTGCATTCTCAAGCACCTTATTCCATATGCTCTCTGCATTTCCTATAACGACAGCATCTGCATGCTGTTTCGCCTCAAGAGGCAAAGCAGATGGATGATAACCTCCAAGCACCACCTTTACTCCTCGTTTCATGAATTCATCGGCAATTTCATATGCTCTGAAAGCAGTGGCTGTAAAAGCCGATATGGCAACGAGGTCAAAATTACTGCTGTATTTTATTTTTTCATAATTTTCATCTATTATTTTAATTTTGCATCTCTTGCTCAGAGATGCTATCTGGTATGCTGTTATTGGCTTCCATAATGTGGCTTTCGTCACAATTCTATCAAAAAATCCTCTGGCTTTTCTTATTGCTGGTATGACAATAAGCAATTTCAAATCATCCAAATTCTTAACGCTCATATTATGAACGTTAATATAATGGATGTTAATTTATAAATTTTTGGTTAAAGAGTTAGAAAGAAAATCGTAGAAGGGCTATTGTTCATCTTTATGATAGAAATCTAAGAAAACAATTTTATCCTCATTTTTTAGATAAATGTATGATAATCTAAATGACTTTACATAAACTTCTCTTGTTCCCCATCTGATAAATCTCATGGGTTTTCCAATCTCTGGATTTTCTATAATCTTTTTGATTTGTTTTTTAACTTTTTTCTTGAGTTTTTGATCCTTTATTTTCTTTATTTGTTTAACAAATTTATCATCATATGCAACTTTTACCATTCTTCCAGCATTTCCAAAAATTTCTTGGCATCAACTTCCTTAAACTTTCCTTTTTCATATCTCTTAAAAGCCGCTTCTGTTCGTTTTGCAAATTCCAAATCTTCTTCAAAATTTTTATCGATGTTCTTAGTGCTTTTCAATATTATACGATCTCCATCTCTTATTATTATAAACTTCTCCCCTATATTAAAATGCTTCCTAATTTCGGCAGGAATCACAATTTGACCTTTGGAACTCATTTTAGTTATATCTATTTCAACCATCTTATCATCCTTTAATTTGTAAGACACATCTTACT
>CAZNGK010000242.1:0-2061 GCA_964572575.1 uncultured Thermoplasmatales archaeon
AGGGATTATGAAAGATACCTTTGGATATTCTTTTTCATCCACGATGGGGATTATATCTTTCTCATATTTGAATTTTTGGAAAAGAATCATTAGGGCAAGAGAATTTTAAAATGAATGACCTGTCACATGATAATAAATGACAATGGGAATGTAATCTAGCAATCGGCTTAACAAAGTTCGATTTTCAAAGCCCTTTAGATAAAAACAATGAACCTCCACAGCAAACGCATTTCATTATGAAATAAAAGTAAACTTAATTTAAGCAGAAAAAATTTTTAACGATGATGGCATTGCAGTCTAATGAAGCCAGTTATAGGCAAGAATGCAAAAATTGGAGAATATGTGTTGTTGGGTGTGCAGCCAAAGAAAGCTACAGAAAAATTGATTATAGGAGATAATGCAGTGATAAGATCACATACAGTTATCTATGCTGGAAATAGAATTGGGGATAACTTTCAGACAGGTCATGGTGTTTTGATTAGAGAAAATAACACAATAGGTAACAATGTTAGCGTGGGCTCCCATACTGTAATAGAAAGAGATAACGTAATAGAAGACAATGTGAGGATACATTCTCATTGCTTCATTCCTGAATTTGTGTTGATAAAAAAGAAAGCATGGCTTGGTCCACGCGTAACAATACTTAATGTCCTTCATCCCCCATGTCCAAAGTTTGAGGAGTGTGCGAAAAGTGTTATTATTGAGGAAAATGCAAAAATAGGGGGGAATGTTACAATATTACCCAGAGTAAGAATAGGAAAAAATTCCTTAATTGGAGCAGGGGCAGTTGTAACAAAGGACATACCGCCTGATAGTGTTGCAGTAGGTAATCCTGCAAGAGTTATAAAGAGTATTAAGGAACTGGATTGCGTGCTGGGCTACTATGCAACGCCTTATGAGTGGGAGGTGAATGAATGAAAGTAAATTTAACAGAAATGTTTGTTAATGAGGAAATAAAAAGGGCCGTTATGGAAGTTTTAGAAAGCAAAAGATATGTAAAAGGACCACAGGCGAAAGAATTTGAAAAAGAGTTTGCAGAATTTTGCAATGTTAAATATGGAATAGCAACCAATTCTGGCACATCTGCATTGCATATTGCGCTGATAGCGCTTGGGATTAAAAGAGGAGATGAGGTAATTTTACCTTCCCATACCTTCATTGCCACTGCATCACCAGTTGTTCATATTGGTGCAAAGCCAGTATTTGCAGAAATAGATGAAGAAACTTATACCATTGATGCGGAGGATGTGAGAAAGAAAATTACAGATAAAACAAAGGCAATTATACCAGTCCATTTATATGGTCATCCATGTGACATGGACGCTATAAAGGAAATAGCTGAAGAACATGATATAAGAATACTGGAGGACGCCTGCCAGGCGCATGGAGCAGAATATAAAGGAAAAAAAATTGGGAGCATTGGAGATATGGCGTGTTTCAGCTTTTTCCCTTCAAAAAACATGACAGTTGCTGGAGATGGAGGGATAATCGTTACAGATAATGAGGAGTATGCAGTGAAAGCAAAAGCTTTAGTGGACCAAGGTCGTTTACCAGGTAGAAAATATGAGCATGATTTTGCAGGTTTCAATTATAGAATGAGTGAAATATTGGCTGTTATAGGAAGAATTCAGCTTAAATATTTGCCAGAATGGATTGAAAAAAGGAGGGAGGTGGCTAAAACATATAATGAGTTACTTGGAGATACTGAATTAATTTTACCACAGGAAAAAGATTGGGCAAAGCATGTTTATCATTTGTATGTCATAAGGAGCAAAGAGAGAGATGAATTACATAAATTTTTAAGAGAAAGGGAAGTAGGTGCAGGAATACACTATCCTGTTCCTGTTCATTTACAGCCAGCAATGAGAGGGATATCTCATAATATTAGATTGCCTATTACAGAGAAAATCTCGAGAGAGGTAATTTCATTGCCTATTTACCCACAAATGGAAAAAGAAAAGATTGAGTATGTGGTTCAATGCATTAAAGAATTTGGGGAGATGGTAAAATGAAAATTGCAGTTGTAGGCACTGGCTACTGGGGGAAAAATCATGTTAGAGT
>CAZNGK010000243.1:0-2058 GCA_964572575.1 uncultured Thermoplasmatales archaeon
TAACTTCCGCATCTTTTTCTCCAGCATCAATTATAACATAATCTCCACTTTTTATTTTCTCAATATCTATTCCATCTACGCAAACTATGCCAGCTAAAATTGCTCCAGTAGCAACAATAGTCTCCGTTTCCTTATTCACTATGGCTTTCGGTGCGACGCCATTTTTCTTTAAGCCGTATATAACGTAGCTTCCGACTGTGGAGCCCTTCCCATATGGAAATATAAGTATTTTATCTTTAACACATTGCCCTTCAAGCTCATGTCCCTTTTCTATAACAATGCCTGTTTTCATGTCAATTCCACCATAAAAACCAATAGGCTCATGGCTTACGATAGCTTGCCCTTCAGCCTTTCCAGGATATATAGTTCGAGCCTTCATAGTAATAATTCCTCCATACTTTTAAAAATTACCTTTTGCTTACAGAAGCCTGGCAAATAATGAGCTGCTTTAGCAGAGTTGACTGCAGTCGTGCTGAATAACTTTTCTATAGGTGATACAACCATGCAGGTGTCAGCAACAATTTTTCCTCCTGCCTTGCTTATCTTTTCATCTAGTTCCATCCTTTCTGCAATCTCCTTCACAGCCCTTGAAGTACATATCCAGAATGGCTTTCTTGCTTTTCTTCCTTCAACAAGTTTTGAAATTTTAATTATTTCATTCAGCGAGGCATGAGGACAGCCAAAAATTATTATATCCTCTTCTTCTCCTGTATTAAGTCTCTCATAAGTTTCTCTTTTTTCTTCCTCTCCAAATTCAATCTTTTCTAAGCCTTCAATGTTAATTTCTTTTGCCTCAGGAGTAATACCTTCAGCATGATATAATGCTATGGCTCCAGAAGCTGCCATTGCTGCTCCCAGTCCTTTTAAGTCATCAACATCTGCATTCTTTATACCTTTAAAGTAAGGGATGCCTTTCTTAACTTCTCTACCAACATAATGTCCCATTGCTGCAAAGTCTGTGCTGGTTTTAAGCTCCGCCTTTACTTTCACAATTACATTGGGCTGTCTGTTTTCATCTAAATGCAATCCATAATAAGGTGTGAAGCCAGTTATGGCAGCGGCTAAGGCAGAAGGTCCTCCCTCCCTGTTAGTCCGGGCTCCTATAACTGAGTTAGCAAAAGAAACTGCAGATGATTCACTCCATGCTATGTGTTGACGATAACGAGGCAAATTTCCAGCTAAGTAAGGGGTGCATGTTGCTGAAATAACAATGCCCATCTTCTTAAATGCTTCAATAATTGCAGCCTGCTTTTTTGCAAATTCCTCGTCTATACCCATTTCCCGCCAGTTTTCTAAATCCATGCCAGCAGGATTTAAGAAAGTTAGAACTTTCACTCTAGCTTCTCTTGCAATGTCCTGCAAAAATTCCAAGCCAGCATCTCCTATACTTTTATATGATACACCTGCCACCTGCACAGAAGCAACAGAAATCATTTTGCTGGCATTGTATACATCGCCAAGCCTCACAAGTAGGCGCATCATCTTCGCAATCATCTCTCCATGCTCACCTTCAAGCATTTTCTCCTGCTCTGGAGTAAGATGCATGAATGTATAACTTAATGAATATTTAAATTAATTCTCCTTTTAATGTGAGCGAGATGGTTACAGTTAGGATAGTAAGATGATTACAATAAAATGATTGCAGTTAGAATGATATAATCTCATTGACATTTCTATATCAGTAGATAGTTCATATTCAAACAGCTGATAGTTTATGTTCAAACAGCTAACCCACAAAAATTAGAATAAAAAGAAATATCTCTGGATGAATGCTTTACCTTCACTTTATGTATATACGAGTTATAGTTACATTATGTATAATTTCATCCTTTGGCCAGTGTTCAAAAATACTCCTCGTATAAGTATGTGCTGGATCTAAGGACGCAATTGCTCTCACTACCTCCATTCCCTCTATAACTTTACCAAAGACAGCATAATTACCATCCAAGAAATGCTGTGGACCATCGCAAATATAAAACTGGCTTGTTGCGCTGTCTGGTTGTGAGCTTCTTGCCATTCCAACTGCTCCATCTACATGAGTAAGTTTTGGATTTATTT
>CAZNGK010000244.1:0-2045 GCA_964572575.1 uncultured Thermoplasmatales archaeon
TTTAGCGAAATAAAAAGCGAGATAACTTCTGTACTCTACAATCACTGAAAAATTTAGAAAATATATTATATACCCTTTTTAATACATACTACACAATTTGGGAGGGGATAGAAGTGAATGAAAGTGTTGAAGAAGCTCGCCTTGATGAAATCTCTCGCAAAATAAGGGAATTTTTGCAAGTAAACACAGTAGTCTGTGCAGATTGTAGGGATTAAATTTCCTTCGCATAGTTAAACAAATTCCCTGCTACATAGATAGCATGCTGTATTTTACTCATTGGCTGTGTTTTTAAAATGCATTTCCCTCCCTTTATTATTTCTCCTGTTTCAAAATCTACTTCAATTTCATCTCCTGTTTCAATTTCTGCCTCATCTATTTTTTTGCATTCTAAGACAGCAAGACCGCTGTTAATTGCATTTCTTTTATAGATTGCTCCAAAAGATTTAGCTATGATACAGCTTATTCCCAAAGCTATGAAACAATCAACTGCATGCTGGCGGGATGAACCACATCCAAAATTCTCTCCTGCAATGATTATATCTCCCTTGTTCACCTTTTTCGGAAAATCCTGCCATCCTTCCAAGTTGCTAAAAGCATATTTTGCCATTTCCTCTTGTTCTGTAACATGCAAATATCTGTTGTGATATATCATATCTGTATCAATATCATCCACAAGTTTTCCATTTCTCTCTATTTTCCACACTCGCCCCTTTACCTTCATAATTCATCAACCCCTGTAATATATCCAGTTAGCGCACTTGCAGCTGCAGTTTCTGGGGAAGCAAGATAGGTATCTCCAGCTCCCTGTTTTCCCTTAAAATTTCTGTTTGAAGTAGAAACCTGCACTTCATTCTCGCCAGTCATTCCAATTTGCCCGCTGGCACAACCTGCACAGGCTGCATGACTTACTATTGCACCTGCATTAAAAAGCTCCTTTATTGTTCCTCTTTCCATCATTTCTTTCCATACCTCTCTGGTGGCTGGAACAACTTTCATGCTTACATTTTCAGCTATCTTTTTCCCTCTCAAAATTTTTTCAGCTGATTGCATATCTTCAAATCTTCCATTTGTGCACGAGCCAATAAATATGCTATCCACTTTAACATCATGTAAATCTCTAACCCTCTTCACATTATTTGGAGAAGGAGGTAAAGCAATTAATGGCTCAAGATTGCTCACATCTATATCTATTTCTTTTTCATAAACTGCATCATCTGCATATACTGGCTTTATTTCTTTACCGCTCCTCTCTCTGCAGAATGAGATAACTTCTTCATTTGGAGGAATGAAACCTATTATGCCTCCCATTTCAGTTACCATTGAAGCAAGTGTTATCCTTCCAGCTAAGCTAAGTTTATCAACAATTTCTCCATAAAACTCTATTGCTTTTCCAAGCACTTTTCTATGTAATTCTTTTACACACAGCAACGCCAAATCTTTGGCACTCCATGGAGCGGAGGGCATGCCAACAAAATTTATTTTAACTGTCTCCGGCACTTCAAACCATGTTTTCCCAGTTTTAAAAACAAAGGCAATGTCAATGTCACCCATTCCCTGACCAAATGCTCCTATGGAGCCAAGTATATTGAAATGACTGTCTGTACCAACTGCAGTAATACCTGGATAAGCTAAGCCCTCCTCAATGACAACATGACTTCCTATCCCTCTGCCAACATCATATACTTTGACTCTATTTTCTCTTGCAAATTTCCTGCATATCTGCTGATTGTTTGCATATTCTATAGTATTTGCAGGGGCATTACAGTCAAAGGTGAAAAATGTTTTTGATGCATCATCAATATAATCTGAATCATAATGCTCGAGCAAATTCTTAACAACTTTTGCTCCAGCAAAATCACGAGCTGTTCGAAGGTCAACATTCAGCCATATTGTTTCTCCTGCTTCCACTTTATCCTGCGTGTGCATTTGAAAAATTTTCTCTATTATAGTTGGCATTGTGGAAAATAGCGTTTGGCTATAAAATTTTTAGGGTCTATGAAGGAATATTGAAAAATTGCCATGATATTTTTCATCCTACATTTGGT
>CAZNGK010000245.1:0-2034 GCA_964572575.1 uncultured Thermoplasmatales archaeon
TTATTAACATTCGCCAGCTATTAGCAAAGCAATGCATTTATATCTCTTCTTCTTTCATTCTCGTGTGCTTAGCTATTCCAGGGAAAGTGGTGGAAATAAAAGGAAGGAAAGCAATTATTGATTATGGAGGAGTTATGAGAGAAGCAGACATATCGCTTGTTGATGCAAAAAAAGGAGATTATGTGATTGTGCATGCAGGCTTCGCCATTCAGGTTATAGATGAAAAGGAAGCAAAGGAAACAATAAAAATTTTTGAGGAAATGCTGAAAAATGCATGAATTTTCCACTATGCAGGCAATTGTTAATGCAATTTTAGAAGAAGCAGAAAAATATAAGGCAAAAGAAATAAACAAGGTTGTTTTGCAAATAGGCGAACTCACTTTTCTTGGAGAAGAGCAAATGAAATTTGCCTTCGATATTTTAAAGGAAGGAACATTACTGGAAAAGGCAGAGCTTTTAATTGAAAAATTGCAGGCAGAGGTGAGATGCAAATGTGGATATAAAGGAAGCATAGATTATGGCATGAAAGAAGAATTTCATATCACCATTCCAATTCTAAAATGTCCTAAATGCGGGAGCGAGGTTGAAATTATAAAAGGAAGAGAATGCCTGATAAAAAAAGTTGAAATGGAGGTGCCTGATGTTCCAGTTAAGAGATAAAAGAATTGCAGATGAAATAGTAAGAAAGCTGAAAGAAATGAATGTTCAATTAAAAATAATGCATGTATGCGGTACGCATCAGGATACAATTGTAAAGCATGGGCTGGATAGCCTGCTGAAAGAATGTGGTGTGCAGGTTATACAAGGGCCAGGTTGCCCTGTATGCGTAACTACTTCCTTGGAAATAGAAAAGGGAATAAGATTAGCTGAAGAAGGTATAACAGTAGTGAGCTTTGGGGACATGATGAGAGTGCCTGCAAGCAAAACTTTGGAAAAGGTGAAGGCGGAGGGCGCAGATGTGCGTATAGCGTACAGTATTGATGACGCTATCGCAATGGCAAAAGAAAAAGAAGTTGTATTTCTGGCTGTTGGTTTCGAAACCACTGCTCCTTCAACAGCTGTCACGCTTCTGCAGGAGCCTGAAAATTTTTCCATATTGAG
The DNA here is from genome assembly GCA_964572575.1 of uncultured Thermoplasmatales archaeon. Taxonomy (GTDB): domain Archaea; phylum Thermoplasmatota; class E2; order UBA202; family JdFR-43; genus VBQI01. The sequence continues at coordinate 1,102 of CAZNGK010000245.1, forward strand.
TTGCCATCGCTTTATTCCGCCTGCATTAGATGCTTTGCTTGGATTGGGTGAGGTAAAGCTTGATGGAATTATATGTCCAGGGCATGTTTCAACAATAATTGGCATGAAGCCTTATGAAAAGATTGCTGAGAAATATAGAATTCCACATGTAATTGCAGGATTTGAGCCCTTAGATATGCTCATGGGAATCTATATGATAGCAAAGCAGGTTAAGGAAGGAAGGCATGAAGTGGAGAATGAGTATGTCAGATGTGTTAAGCCAGAGGGAAATGAAAGGGCTGTTAAGGTAATAAATGAGGTTTTTGAAGAAGAAGATGCTAAATGGCGAGGTTTTCCTGTTATTAAAAAATCTAAAATGAAGTTGAGGAGGAAATTTGAAGAATTTGATGCAGAGAAAAAGTATGAAGATATCCTTGAAAATGTTGAAGAATTTCCAGAGCCGAAAGGTTGCAGATGTGGAGAAGTATTAAGAGGCATAATTATCCCGCAGGAATGCGAGCTTTTTGGAAGAGCATGCACTCCCACTCATCCAGTTGGACCTTGTATGGTGTCTGTAGAGGGAGCGTGTAATATAGAATATAGGTATAAGGATAAAGATGATTGATATAAAAGTTGGAACAATTGAGGAAAGAATAATAAAAACGTTGCAAAAGGAATATCCAATTACTGTAAAAGAGTTAAGCAGGAAACTGGGCATATCAATGGAAAAGTTAAAGACTGAGCTAATAAAGCTTCAATCAAAAAATGTGATTGTTTTAGAGCCCCTTCCAGATAAAACATTCATAAGACTCGCTCGTTTCGATATCAGATTTATTGGTAGAAGGAGGCAATATAAATTTATAAAGAAAAAGAAAATGAAAATGGAAGGAGAAGAGGAAGAAAGTAATGATATAATGTATGGCTGATTATTTCAGCAAATCAATTGACTTTATC
>CAZNGK010000246.1:0-2018 GCA_964572575.1 uncultured Thermoplasmatales archaeon
CAATATTCCCTCTACGAAGTTTTAACATTTCATCAACTCTAAACTAGTGGGGTGCGAATGCAACTAATAATTACACATCTCATCCATCAACAAAAGCTATCCCTTTATTTTGAATTCTTTCCAAAAAATTTTCGCTCACGAAAAGTAATAAATTATACAAAATGGAAATTTTATCGTTTTCGTAAATATTTTTTAATGATATGTGTTTAGGAACGGTGAAGAGATGAAAAGAATGAAGACCGTATTGATGGTGGGAATATTAATATTCTTACTTTTCTCACAAACATCAATAAATATGGTTATGATGATTCCATCTAAAAATACGTTCATTCATGAAAGAATTTTTTCTATAAATAGACCTATTCCAATAACAAACACAAGCAATAATGTATTGATATCAGTAGACAACCTAGAAAATGATGATAAACATCCTAAAATAACAAGAAATGGGAACATATTAGTAATAGCCTATGAAAAAATAGAGAATGCATCCAAACAAGCAATTCAGGTAGTATATTCAAAAAATGAAGGAAAAACATGGAGTGTAAAATTCAATTTCAATTCAACAATTTTTCCATTTTCTTCTGGGATATTGCAGAGCCCAGATATAAAATATTCACCAGATGCAAACGAGTTCTTTCTAACTATGATTGATCCGTTGGATGAAAGATTCAATAATTATTTTATATGGATACCTGGTGATATTGTTTCTGCAAAATCTGCAACATGGTTGGTAAACGGTTCTTTAAATACACTTCCTCCATATTCTGGATATGGAGATGCTGCTTGCTCATATGTTAAAAACTGGTTTTTAAACCTTTATACAGTAAATGTAGAGGCTAATGTACCTTGGAATCACAATTTTCTTACAAAAACTTTAGCCATAATATATGCATACCATAATAAACAAACCGATGAAATACTAATGCCCCAAGATGTATATCCTAACGGAGCATATGGTCGTTATTATGATGCACACTATATTCTCCAAACTTCACCTTCTTATAAACCAGAGATGGCTACTGGAATAAATCGTACATATATGGTAACAGAATATTATAATGAAACATCTAAAAAATATCAAATCATCTATAAAGCAACCATTACAGACGTAGATAAGCTTCTCGGTACAAGAGGCGGTGGCCCACAAAATATGGACAAATACGCCGATATTGAATGTTGGCCATGGCAGATGTATCTTATGGATGGACGTGATCCAGATATTTCTGCAGACGAAAATAATGTCTGTGTTGTTTGCATGAGTAAGAGCATATATGGAGACTGGGATATAATGTGTGCTTACAGTGAAGATAATGGAAAAAACTGGAGATATTCTTATGTTGCAGAAGAACATTATGTAGATGAAAAATACCCCGCTGTTTGTGTAAGCGGTGAACGCATTTATTGTTCATATGTCAAAAGAGGGAATCTATACTTGGTAGAGTCTAACGATGGAGGAATTACTTGGGGTAAAGAATTTAAAGTAAATGATAAAGAGGGAACAGTCGCAGAAGAATCGGGTACAGTAGATTTAACAGACACTGGTGTAGTTTGGACAGATATAAGAAATGGAAAGAGGGATATTTATTTCACTAGTATAATGCCTAAAATAAATATTAAAGATGTTTCGGGGGGTCTGGGTGTGTCAGCAGAAATCAAGAATAATGGAATCTTACCAGCAGAGAATATAACATGGAGTATTAATTTAACTGGAGTATTATTGATTGGAAAACATACGAAAGGTAAGATTGAGAGAATTGCCCCTGGTGAAAGTGTAACAATAAGTAGTGATTTCATATTTGGACTCGGAAAAACGATGATAACCATCGTTGCTGATGGAGCGGTAAAAACCAGAAAAGGATTTATTTTTGGACCTTTCGTGTTAGTAGCGGATAAACTTTCCAAAATCCTTTCCTAACCCAATATCTCTCTGCTTCTCTTCTCTATATCCTTTTTCAGCTCATCTGCTATCATATTTCCTGTAAAGGCATCTGCTTTTGCAGCTATTGAAATTTTTG
>CAZNGK010000247.1:0-1964 GCA_964572575.1 uncultured Thermoplasmatales archaeon
TGGATTCTTTTTTCTGCACATTTTTGTTAGCTCATTGGTTAAGCTTGCAATTCCACTCATTCTGCATATAAAATTCAATGCAAGTCTTTCACCTGCCAGAATTTGCTTTATACTTCCTTTAATTTCCAAAATTTTTTCATCAGATTTTATTTCTTCTCCATCTTTGCGTAAAGGTTTTACTTCACATCCTATTCTTTTGAATACTTCTATAGCCTCTTCAAGCCCAGCAAGTATGCAGTTTTCTTTTGCTTTTATGAAAGCAATCCCTTCTTCATCTTTCAGCAGGGCTTCTGAGGTTATGTCTCCTTTGTCTCCTAAATCTTCATAAAGAAATCTGTCTATGTCATCCATCGGATTGTTTAATGAGGAATGGTATTTATAAATTTGCCAGAACAGTTTGGTGAAAAACAAAGGAATTTGCTTTTATCCATACAAAATGAAGCGTAATTCGTGAAATATTAGAATACACTTCGTCATTACCTTTATTTATTTCTTGCTTCACTTCATCATTCTCTCCATTTGTAAAATTGAATTGCATGTAAGCAAAAGTTTTAATTTCCTCTTTTCATTACATGCGTGGTGAATCTATGGAAAAGGTAAGCGTTGAGGAATTATTGGAAAAGGCGAAAAAGCCATCTGAAGATGCTATGAAATTACATCCTTTTTATAAAGGGAAAGTTCAAGTCACACCAAAATGTGCAGTGCGAAGTTTTGATGATTTTGCCATATGGTATACGCCTGGAGTTGCAGCTCCATGTAAAGACATAGCACAGAATCCAGAGAAGGTATTCGAACATACAAATAAGGGCAATTATGTTGCTGTTGTGAGTGATGGCACCCGTGTTTTAGGCTTGGGAGACATTGGTCCCCTTGCAGGGCTTCCAGTTATGGAAGGAAAGGCTCTGCTATTTAAATATCTTGGAGGCGTAGATGCATTTCCAGTTATGATAGATACAAAGGATGCAGACGAATTCATTCAGGCAGTAAAATGGATTGCTCCCACCTTTGGAGGAATAAACTTAGAAGATATTTCATCACCAAAGTGCTTCTATATACTCGATAGACTCAGAAAAGAGCTTGACATACCAGTATGGCATGATGATCAACAAGGGACTGCTGCTATCACGCTTGCAGGTGTAATAAATGGGCTGAAAATTGTAGGAAAGAAACTCAATGAAGTTTTATTTTCCATTATAGGAGCTGGAGCAGCCAACATATGCCTGATAAGAACTTTAATAAAGGCAGGTGTTCCTCCACGCAACATTATTGCTGTTGATTCAAAGGGAATTTTACATCCTAACAGGCAGGATATTGAAGAGTTAAAAGAAAAGAATCCTTACAAATATGAGATCGCAATGGAAACAAATGGAGAGGGCAGACAGGGAGGAATACCAGAGGCAATAAAAGGCACAGATGTATGCATTGCTGCTTCAAAGCCGGGGCCAGGCACCATAAAGAAAGAATGGGTGGCTGAAATGAATGATGATGCAGTAATGTTTGCAGAAGCAAATCCCATTCCAGAGATATGGCCTTGGGAGGCAAAGGAGGCGGGAGTGAAAGTTTTTGGAACTGGCAGAAGCGATTTTCCAAATCAGGTGAATAATAGTTTAGGCTTTCCAGGGATATTTCGCGGGACTTTGGATGTGAGAGCAAAGACAATAACTGATGAAATGCATATTGCAGCTGCATATGCTATAGCAGAAGTAGCAGAGCAAAAGGGTCTTAGAGAAGATTATATAGTGCCTACAATGGATGACTGGGAAGTATTTCCCTATGAAGCAGCTGCTGTTGCAATGAAAGCAATTGAACAAGGTATTGCAAGAAGAAAACTAAGCAGACAAGAAGTATATGAAATGGCTCAGGAAACTATAAAAAATGCAAGGGATCAGACACAGATGTTAATGAAGGAGGGATTGATAAAAATCCCATGAATGAGGCTGTAGAAGAAGCAAAAGATGGATGTA
>CAZNGK010000248.1:0-1959 GCA_964572575.1 uncultured Thermoplasmatales archaeon
GGGTATGGAGTCCAGCTTATTCATGGGAGAAGCCATTATGCATTGATGCTGGCATGATAGGAGAGCATATTATGTGAAGGTCAATGACATTACAAGGCATCACACAGGATCTACATGTACAGTCGTCTCCATATTCATCTCCTTCCTTATAGCATCTTCAATAGTCGATGCTATATCGTGAGCGTCTTTCAAAGTCATTTCTGATGGTAGATAAATGTGGAGAGTAAGCTCTACATGGTCGCCGTATCTATGAATATGCAAGTGATGAACATCTGTTGCCAATGGAGCAACTTTTCCTACTATTTCCTCTATTTTTTCTTTTGTTATTTCGTCTACTTCCTCTCCAAGCAATGAACTTGCCACTTCTTTTAGAATGCCAAAGGCTGTATATAGAATGAAGATGGATATGCCCATTCCCATTATTCCATCTATCCACCATAACTGTCCGCTGAATATTGCTCCCATAACTATAAGAACTGATGTAATTGCATCACTCCTATGATGCCATCCATCTGCTTTGAGGGAATAAGAATCTAATTTTTTCCCCGCCCATATTGAAAGTTGTGCAAGTCCCTCCTTTACAGCTATTGATGCGGTAAATATTATTATGGCAGGAATACCAAATTCAGCTGATGTATGACTTCGTAATCTATTTAATGACTCCATCAAAAAATGGAATCCTATTACAGCAAGAAGTGTGCCTATTACTATTGAGCCAATTGCCTCAGCCCTTCCATGACCAAAAGGATGTTCTTCATCTGCAGGATGGCATGCCATCCAGAATCCAGCAATCACAATAAAAGAAGTCAGAGTATCTGATAGAGTATGCCATGCATCTGCTGTCATTGCTACAGAATGAAAAGTTAATCCTGCCCAGTATTTTAAAGCGAAAAGGATTATGTTTAACGCTATGGATATCCATGCTACTTCATATCCAATTTTTATTAACTCCTTTTTCATATTTCAACACTTAGTGCAATATGATCTTTTGCATATGGAGATAGCTTTATTGCTTCTTTTATCTCATATTTTCTTTCTATCTCTTCTCTTACTCTCTCAAAAATTTTCTTTGGCTCCGTGGCAATGTTAATACTCCTTGCTTTTACCATGATAATTCCTTTATCTGGCTGAAATTTTTCCATATTTTTCATAAAAATTTCAACTTGATTCTTTTGGGCAATATCCTGATAAAGCAAATCCACTTTTTCAACCATTGTTTCATACAATTCTGGCTTGTTTGCATCTGCAAAAATTGGCATCATATTTTTTCTTTCCTTGCATAACTTTATGAATTTCTTCATTGGCTTAAATGCGATTTCCACACCATAAATTACACCTTCTGTTGCAATATCAGAAAAATGGCTCGCAGTTGTGCCATTGGCGACGCCGAGATAAAGAATCCTGCTTTTTTTGCCTATCGGAATCTCTTTAATTCTATTCAGAATCGCTGCCGCCATTTTACTTCGATATGGATTCCATGAACGATATTCTTTTCCTTCATATCTTACAAGCTTTTCGTTATAAACCTTCTTTCCTGGAGTTAAATTTTCTGTAAAAATTCTTTTGCCCTCTTTAAATATTCCTTCAGCTATTTTCTTCATCTTCTCACTTTTTTCTCAACCATGCTACATGCTATTGAGACAGCATCAAAAACTGGAGCAACGCAGGGGGCATATGCATTTTCAATTTTTGCAACTTCTTTAACATGCATTTCGGAATATATTGCCAATGTAATTTTATCTATTATTTTTGAAGCTCCCTTCCCTATAGCCTGTGCTCCTTTGATAATTCCATTTTTATCTGCTATTATTTTTATTGCTATATCCTCTCCCTCCATGTAATGTGGCAAGCTTTTGCCAATGTATTTTGCAGTTATGCTGTTTTCATTAGCGAGCAAGCCTACGGAGGCAATTTCCATGCCAAATATTTTTGTTGTTTTTGCAAATACGGGCGGAATCA
>CAZNGK010000249.1:0-1943 GCA_964572575.1 uncultured Thermoplasmatales archaeon
ATTACAAATAACAAAATTTTTTATGGAGGAATGGTATTAAACCAATGGAATTTGATAAAATAGAGGATGCACTGAAGAAAAAGGAAGGAGAGGAGACAAAAGTGAGAGGATGGATTTATAGAAAGAGAAGTAGTGGAAAAATTGCTTTCATCGTTATGCGAGATTCTACAGGCGTAATTCAAACAATTGTTGAAAAGGAAAAAGTTGATGGAGAGGATTTTAAAAATGCAGAAAAGGCATTAATTGAATCCTCTGTGGAAATAGAAGGAGTGATTCATGAAGATGCGCGTGCTCCTGGAGGAAAGGAGATACATGCAAAGAAATTTAAAGTAATAGGCTTTGCAGAAGATTTTCCAATAACAGAATATCAGAGTGTTGAATTTTTGCTTGACAATCGCCATTTATGGGTAAGATCAAGGAAGCTTACTGAAGCAATGAAGTTAAAGGCGAAAATGCTCAGAATAATACGTCAGTGGTTTGATGAAAATGATTTTTATGAAGTTACTCCTAGTGTAATAACAATGAACGCTGCAGAAGGAGGTGCAACAGTCTTTTCATTTGATTATTTTGGGGAAAAAGCTTATCTCAGTCAAACAGCCCAGATGTATTTAGAAGCCCTTATCTTTTCATTAGAAAGAGTATGGAGTCTTACACCTTCATTCAGGGCGGAGAAATCAAGGACAAGGAGGCATTTAACGGAATACTGGCATCTAGAGGCTGAGGAAGCATGGGTTGACAATGAAGGAAATATGAAATTGCAAGAAGAATTAATAAGCTATGTATGCCAGAATATTGCAAATGAGTGCAAAAATGAACTTGAAGCTTTAGGAAGAAATCCAGAAGATTTAAAAATAGTAGAACCTCCTTTTAAAAGGATGAGATATGAAAAAGCAATAGAAATATTGCAAGAGAAAGGATTCGATATTCAGTGGGGCGACGATTTTGGTACGCCTCATGAAAAAGCGCTGGTGGAAGAAGAAGAAAAGCCAATTTTTGTCACTCATTTTCCAAGGGAGTCAAAAGCATTTTATATGAAAATCTCTCCAGATGGAAAAACTGTGGAGTGTGCAGATCTTCTGGCTCCTGAAGGGTATGGAGAAATCATTGGAGGTTCAGAAAGAGAGGAAAACATAGAATCAATGATTGAGAGGCTAAAGGAAGAAGGAGCAAATATTGAAAACTATGAATGGTATTTTGATTTACGTCGTTATGGCTCAGTTCCTCATTCAGGATTTGGACTTGGAGTAGAAAGACTCCTCTGCTGGATTGGAAAACTTGAGCACATTAGAGATGCTACACCTTTCCCCCGCTTAGTAAGGAGGGCATATCCATGAAAAACATATCTATGAAAAGTGCATCCATGAAAAACGTGTCTATTAGAAAGATAGTTATTATTGCCATGGCTTCTTTACTTATTCCTATGCCCTTTACTCTTTCTGAAAAGCCACTTTCCATTGATAAACTTTCTATTGTAAGGGAAGGAAAATATTGCGAAATTGTAATGGATGATGTGCTTTATCTATACAAGGAAGGCTACCCAGTTTTGCCATATAAAGTTCATACTTATACATATCCTGCAGGAACAGAAATAAAAAATATTGAAGTGAAGGTAAAGAACATTGAAAAAATAAAACTTCAGAGTAAAATAAAACCAGCTCCTCCTGCAGTTCCTTTAAACATGAAAAATGTAGAGATAGAGGCAAAGGAAGGAGAAATATATGAAAAAGATGAATTTTATCCTGAAAAATGGTATGATTACAAAATTCATGCAGGAATAAAAGATGGAAAGCATGTTATTTTCCTTTCCATATATCTATTCCCGTGCAGATATAATGCAGTGAGAGATGAACTTCTTTATTGTGATGATTTTGATGTGGGCGTGAGCTACGCCTGTAATCCAACAATTTTCACTGCAGATGAATATGATTTGCTTATAATAGCAC
>CAZNGK010000250.1:0-1899 GCA_964572575.1 uncultured Thermoplasmatales archaeon
CACATGACTTATGAAAAATGTGAGATAGGTTTAAGAATTGCGAGTTTTGAAATAAATAAGAATGAGTTAGTAATTGAAAGCCATATATCTAAGATAAATGAAATTTTATGAACCGTAAGTAACGAAGCAACCGTCTAATGTTTCCTCCTTCTTCCAGCTATTTCCTCCGTCCTCTGAATGATAAAAGCTTCCATAAGGATATGGATTTTTATTGCCTACAACCCATGCAACTCCCCAGCCAGTACAGGAGCTACTGCATATAATATAATATTCTTTTCCTGCAACAATTTTCACATCTGAAAAATCAAACATTATCCACTCTGTTTCCCATTCCTCGCTAACAGGTGGCGTCAATGAAAAAGTCACCAGATCATCTCCGTTTAAATTTTCTCTTACAGATATAGTTACCTCAAAATTATCTTCCCAAGTAATCAAACCAAGCTCAATTTTAGAAAGATTACCAATGCTTGGAACAAATGACTGAGCAAGCCATCTGGTATTGTTTACAATGTATGCATAATACCCATTTATTTGTCTTTGGTCGACTTTTTTCTCTGCCATGCTAACTGTTAGAGTTGCTGTATCGCTCTCTGCGCCTCTTTCATCCTGCGCAGTGACTTTTATCACATATGTTCCATCTTTGCTCCAAGAATGGGAGAAGGTAGCAATCTCTCCTGAATTATATAATCCGCTCCATTCTGTTGCTCCGTCACCCCAGTCAATGAAATATTTTATCCTGTTTCCTTCTGGATCTTCTGAATAGATCTGATATGTGTATACATTGCCTATTTTTCCAGTTTCATTTCCAGAAATTACTGGCTCTGAAGGTGGCAGTTCTACTTCTGTAATTGGAAGTTCTCCCGGATAATCATCAAATATTTGAGGATACATTCCATAATATCTTCTTATAATGGGTTCAGCATAATGAAACGCTTCTTCTGCCGAGCATGTTCCATCTCCATTCTCATCTCCAAATCCTTTCATTCCCTCCACCAGATAATGGGTAAAGAATGAGCCATAGGATGTGTCTTTTTCCCTTACAGAAGTCATTATTACTCTATTTCTTCCTCTGAGTTCATTTCCTATCTCTCTTGCAATATCAATTTTTTTAGCATAACTCCAGTTGTCGTTGAATCCACCACTATGACAGCTATCTACAATCAAGCAAATTCCTTTTGCTTCCAGCCTGTTTAAAAAGTAATTAATTTCGTCATCAGTTAAAATTGCAAATGGATTAGCCAATGGCTCCCAGCTCCATGGATTCTCAAAAGGAAGGAAGCCACGATAGGTGGCAAGTGCCTCATCCATTCCATCTTCTTCATCAAAGGGTGGCAAATCGAATATAATTGGAAAGCCGTGAGTAGTGAGATATATCAAACAGATATCATTTTCATCCTCCATTTCATCAAGCCATCTGAAGCCTTTTATTATATTCAAAAGAGTGGCATTTTCTGCAGTAATAACTTTTATATGGCTTGCTTGCCATCTTTCAGAAACAAGAAGTGTTTTGTACAGATTTTCCACCTCCACAAGCATAGATGGACGATTCATTTCTGGCACATTTGCATATACGCCAACAGCAACAAGCAATGCCCAATATTCTGTAGAACAATCGCTTACGTTCATTGAAACAATTTCCTTATTCAGTTTTATATGGTTGTTTTCCTGTAAGAAGGAAGTATTTGATGCTGAGACAATAAGGCAAAATATTATGAGCAAGCTCAATCTTTTTAATGCAAAGAGCATAAAACAAAAATATTTTGCTGGTTATAATCTTTTTTATCTGCAAAGTGTGATGTTAATTTTGGTTTTTCAGTGTTTCTTCATGAATGATTTAAAATAACTTGGCTGAGATATATCAATACAATCATTTTTTAATTTTCATTGAGAACACCATAT
>CAZNGK010000251.1:0-1897 GCA_964572575.1 uncultured Thermoplasmatales archaeon
TCAGCCAAAGAGTGCTCCAAGACCAGCTGCTATTTCTTCCTCACTCACTTTCTCTTCTTCTTTCTCTTCCTTTTTCTTTTCTTCCTTCTTCTCCTCTTTCTTCTCTTCTTCTTTCTCTACTGCAGCTGGCGCAGCTGCCACAGGCATTGTTGTTGCTTTTGAAAGCACTTCATCAATATTTACCTCTTCCAGTGAAGATGTTAAAGCTTTCACCTTTGCCTCATCTACTTCAATGCCTGCAGCTTCAAGCACCTTTTTTAAATTTTCTTCGTTAATCTCCTTGCCTGCAGCGTGCAACAGCATGGCACCATATACATATTCCATTTTTTCATCCTCCTATTTTATTTTCCAATGCTTTAGCCTGTAAATAAGCTTTGCTTATAAATTCTTCTATCGTCTGCTTCGTATATAAATTGCATTCCAAAGCAAGTGTATAGGCATTTCTGAAAGCTTTTTGAAGTATTGCTTCCACAGTTTCTTTTGTTGGATATGAAATTTCAATGGCAAGTAGTAACGCTCTGCTTACTGCATTTTGCATATCTTCCCTAATCTTCTCCAAATCTACAGCAAGTACATCTGGAGTGAAAATTATTCCATTTTCAAATAAAGCCTGCAATTTCAGTCCAATTTCTATTGGCTTTATATCAAGCCTGCTCAAAACTTGAGCTGTTTCTGGCGAGATTTTTTCTCCCTTTTTCACAAGCACGACATCTTTTTCTATCACTACTTTTCCTTCTCTTATGGCGGCAGGTATGCCAGCTTTTTGCAGTTCGCCAACAATTGGGCCGGGCTTAAAAGGAGTATCTCCTTTTTTGATTACAATATCTTCCGGAGCTATCTCGCCTCCTCTTGCAGGAGCCTTCATTTTTGCTTTTTCTATAAGCCTGTATAGCTTGAAAGGATTCATATTTGCTGCAATAATTGCTGTTTCTCCCTCAATATATTCTTTCAATTTTTCAGCTCCATTTGAAAGAGCTCTTTCTATAAGTGAATTTTTTGAAACTCTTATTACAGCCTCTCCTCTAAGCATTTCTCGCATTGCCTGCATTTGAGATGCAGGTATACCTCTTATTCCAACAATTCCAAAAACAGGATATGATGAAATTATTTTTTTGAGTTCCTCTATTTCACGAAATTTCCATTCTGCAGGCATTATATCACTCTCACTGCTTTTCCCATTGTCGTTTTTATATATGCAGACTTGATGTTCATTCTTCCTCTTTCGAGCTTACTTTCTACTCTATCCAGAATAGTTTCTACATTTTCTGCCAGATCTTCTGGTGACATATCTTCCTTCCCAATCAAGCAATGAAAAGTTGGCTTATCCTTTGAACGAATTTTTATACTTTTCTTGAGCTTATTAACAATGCTTTCAATATCTGCATCAGGTGGAATAGGCTTAGGCATTTTTCCACGAGGGGCAAGAATCCTACCCAAGCTCCTTCCAATGGATGGCATTAAAGGTGCTTCTGCAACAAAGAAATCATGACTTTCAGCAAGTTCTTTTGCTTTCTTTTTGTCTTCTGCAAGTTCTTTTATCTGTTCTGGAGAGATAATTGTATCTGCTACACCTTTAGCCTTTAAAGCAAGTTCACCACTTGCGAAAACTGCAATTTTTGCTTCCTTGCCCCTGCCCTTGGGCAATTCTATTTCCTCATCTATTCTATTTTCTGGCTTACTCAGGTCAACGTCTTTTAAATTTATAACTAAATCTAATGATTGCACAAACTTCCTCTTCTTGCTATTCTTCTCGTCTAATGCATTTTTTACCGCTTCTACTATTTCTTGAGATGCCATTTTGCTAAAAGGCAATAGCGTTGGATTATATAAAGGTTATTTTTAACACAGTATCTCCGCATGTTGGCTAAAAATTACTGTTAGCATGACTTGTTTTGCT
>CAZNGK010000252.1:0-1864 GCA_964572575.1 uncultured Thermoplasmatales archaeon
CTTCTACCATAAGCCTGCATATGTATTCAGTTTAAAAATTATTTGAATGTTAATATGGCATAATTCACTTCTTGAAAATATCCATTAATTTTTCTTCCTCCTCTTCTTCTATAAGTGGCTTATATGACGAAATTCTATCTATTGCTTCCTCTATATCTTCAATTTTTGTAACTAAATAATAGCTAATTTTTGTTTCATCTCCTTCCTTATATGAAACTTTTACAATGTATCCTCTCTTACTTGCATACAATATTTCTCTTTTTATTCCCTCCTCTTCCTCTTTTCCTTTTTCTCCCATTTTCTTTTTTCTTTCTAATCCTTCATCTATTGCCTTCTCTATATCTTTAATGCTCTCATCTGCTCTCTTCTCCCAGCTCTTTTCAGATAACATTTCTTCATATCCTCTAAAATATTCTTCCTCTTTTTTCTTCTTTTCCTTATGTTTCAAAGAAAATTCTGGGAGTATAAACTCTTTTGGCATAAATCCTTATTTTTTTCTTATTTAAAAATTTATGCATTTTTGTGGATGGCGTTAACTTAACGAAAAAAATGATTGTGTTGAGATACTTCAATCGTTATATTTCAATCATCGGTTATTTTAGAGGCCATCGTTCATGAAGATATCCATCAAAAATTCTTATTAACGGCGCATTTTTGTAAGCATCAAAATTAAGTGAATCATTCCCTGATACATGATTCCCTGATGCATGTAATCAATATATAATTGTAGCCAGTTATGCTATCATTCGTTTAATGATTAAGTGACACTATGATGAACTATTTGCATTAATAAAAATTGACATGCATGTGATTAGTTCAAATCATGAGCCAAATATCCACACTTCTATTCCATCACTATCTTTTATTCCAGAAATAGTGTAGGCGATGGCTTTTATAAAATGCCTGCCATTTTCATCCAGCATCCATGAGTATGGAGGAGTTGAATCAATGATTTTCATTTCATTATCTAAGTAAAATTCTACCTTGCTTATGCCTTCTTCAGAATATGCTTCTGCTATTACAGTTATATTCCCAAATATTATTGGTTTGCGAAATGATAATATTTTTTTATTAAACAAATAAATGCCTGGAGACGGTTCAACTATTCTTACTTTCACATTGACTTCATTTGTCTCTGGACCTTTAATCCTTAACTGGGGATCACCAAAAAGATTTGTTTCATAGCATATCCATCTCATTCCATTTTCATCTATCCTCCATGCCATTGCTTCCTTTGAAATCTGATTTGCCTTGCCAAGTTCACGTACGCCGTCTTTGAACAATGCATCTAAAAATGCAGCATGATATCTCTGCCCTGGGGAATCTGTGCTGTTGTGTCTTCCTAAGCCGTAACGGGAGTTCATTATTGCTGCAAATGCTCCATATGGCGTCTCTACAGTCAGGGCTTCTGCAAGGCAATCCTGTTCATAATAGTAGTCATCTGGAGCCCAGTTGTCAAAAGAGCCAGCCAAACATGTTTGAGAGTATACAAAAAATGTGAAATTGTTTGCAATATATTCTACATCGCTACTACTCATTTTCATTGCATGTATTGTCCATCCATGTCCAAGATGATTTATAATGTGAACCCCATCCCTTAGATATTCAACTAAAACAGAGGCATCCCATTCATTATCTCTTTCATAAAGCCTCTCAACATTATACCAATCTGGAATATGGGAGAGTAAATCGTCCATATAGTTGCCACCCCAATATGCTATTCCTTCAAATCCAAGCTCTTCTCCAAGCATAAGCACATTTCTGAAATATGAATGGTTCATTTCCTCATACGCAATGGTTTTTCTTACAAAATTTTCTACTTCTTCAACGCTATCGACGCATGCCCTGCCAACATAAACTTCAG
>CAZNGK010000253.1:0-1863 GCA_964572575.1 uncultured Thermoplasmatales archaeon
AGCAATGGAATTACACTTTCCAGCCAATAGTTACCCACTGCTGGATCACTCAGAGTGCTTATGCAAAACATTATAAAAAAATGGTTTTTGGTTCTTCTCCAACTGTAGCCAATCTTTTTGACGAAATAATCGGAAAAGAAATTGTTTGTGGAAGTGATGAAGTGAACAATGAATATCCCGAATTGAATTATACAAAGGATGGAGGAATATGGAGGTGCTGGTCAACAAATGGAAGCATAATATGGGCAAGAGCAACTGAAACTGACGAAGCAAGAAGCTCGCCGGCAATTTGTGATATAAATAATGATGACATCCCAGAAATAGCGACAGGCACAACAAGCGGATGGAATGTTGAAGTCATGAGATACAATGGAAGCTTTTTATGGACCTTCCCTACTTATCGCTTCAAAAATGGACCTTTCTGCTGGCATTCCTCGCCGGCGGTGGTGGATGTAATAGGTGGCGAGGATTTAGAAGGGAAAGAGGTCATAATAGGCAACAATCCTTATCATAATGTATGGTGTTTTGATGGGGACAATTCGGATGGAATAGACGATGGTATCACACTTCCTCGCAACACTGATGGAAGCTCACCATATTTTCCTTGGAAGAACGGGGATTTGGGAGTTGAGGGAATTGATTGGGATGTTATATGGATATTTAACACAAGTGATTCAATCATTGCATCTCCAGCAGTTGGAGATGTTGATAAGGATGGATATAAAGAAGTTGTGATAGGCTCCCTTGATGGAAATATATATTGCATCAACGCCTCCAACGGGCAGTTAAAATGGGAATATCATACCAATGCTTCTGTGTTTTCCTCTGCAGCCATTGCAAATTTGGATGAAGATGAGCAGCTTGAGGTTGTAGTAGGTTCAAATGATAGCAATCTATATTGTATAGACGGCTTAACAGGAAACTTGCAATGGAACTATAGCACGGGCGGCGCCATCTATTCCTCGCCAGCTATCGGCGATGTGGATGGAGATGGTATGCCAGAAATAGTTTTTGGTTCATTCGATGGAAATATTTCTTGTCTAAATAAAGATGGTTCATTGCAATGGAACTATAGCACGGGCGGCGCCATCTATTCCTCGCCAGCGCTGGCAAGCGATAGAATAGCATCGCCAGAATGGCCCATGTTCAGGCATGATTGCAGAAGGAGTGGATTCTATGGAAATTCAACAGGCGAGATGCTCCATGTATTTATTGGTTCCGATGATGGTTATATGTATAAGTTGGCAGGCAATAATGGCAGTCTTATATCGAGATTTTTTACAAATGGCCCAATTCATACATCGCCGACTGTAGCGGACATTGACGGCGACGTTTCATTGGAAATCTTATTCTATGATTGGGGAGGAGATAGTAAATACGGATGGGGAGGAAGAGATACATTCTGGTGTCTGGAAGAACCAGTTTCACCAAAGCCAGATTTTGTTCATGTTGATAATCAGCCACCAATTACAATTAAAAAAGTAATGAGCAATGATGAATACAACGTGACAGCGGATGTAGACATATGGCTTAATTCGACAGATGCAGGAAATTGTAGCTCTGGGGTAAAATATATCCACTATGAAATATGGTGGGACTCAGACAAAAATGGTGCGGTTGATACAATTGTGGAAAATGAGACAATTTATGATAATGGAAGTGGTGATTTAAACAATGGCAAAGGCGTTATTTCTATTCTTATTCATCTGGTAAAAGCAGGTATAAATGAGATAAGATGGTATTCGGTTGACAATGTTGGAAATATGGAAGCGAAGCATTTCCAAGAGCATAAAGTTATTGTTCATGCTCCACATTTAACAATAGAAAAGCATGATAGCAAAGACCCTGTCCATCCCGGAGATT
>CAZNGK010000254.1:0-1814 GCA_964572575.1 uncultured Thermoplasmatales archaeon
GCTATCTGCATCCTGCTCAATCAGTTTTGCCATTTTTTCTGCACTTATGGCTTCGCCATCCTCAAAAATTTTATCCTGTCTTCCATACCCATAGTATGGGATGATGACATCAATTCTATCTGCGACTCTTCTCACTGCATCCTGCAATAAAAAGAGTTCAACAATATTTTCATCTGGATATGTGCTCTGAACTATTATGGCATGGTTAACTCTATCATTTAGCTTAACATAGCATTCTCCATCTGGAAATCTTTTTATAGAAATGTCTGCAATGTCAGCTTTCAGCTCTTTAGAAAGATTTTTTGCAAGCATTGGTGAAGAAGAACCAGCAATAATTTTCATGATAGGAAATGGAGAAAATGTTTTTAATTTTAATGTATTAACTTTCATTATTCCATCAAGAGAATATTTGAGCTGTTTATTATTGAAATCTATAACACCAATTTTTCATATTCTCAGGCAGAGGACAGCGGAGAGGCAGCGGAAAATAACAAAAGCTCCAGATAGTATTTTATATACAAAATCAATTTTTGATAGAATATGAAAAGGGCAATAGCAGTATTGATGGCATGCATATTAATTAATGTTTATCCAGTAATTGGTGGAATCGAAAATGTTGAGGGCAGTGCCTGCAATGATTTACCATCCCACTTTAGCTGGCGCAATGTCAATGGAACTGATTATACAACTCCTGTAAAAAATCAGGCTCCTGCTCCGACTTGCGAGGCATATGCACTTGTTGCTGCTTTGGAAACGAAGATGCAATATAAGCTTGGCAAAATATACAATCCTGACCTTTCAGAAGCACATCTTTATTTTTATGCAGGTGGGACAATCAGAGCAGGATATGTAAACTTAATTGATGCAGCTAACTATCTCATAGAGCATGGTGTTCCAGACGAAGGCTGTTTTCCAGACCCTCATCGCCCCCATGATTTTCCTTTTGAAAGCCTGCCGGGATGGGAAAATAGAACTGTGAAGATAAAGAAATGGGGATGGATAGAACATGATGAAGATGCAATAAAAAGGGCGTTAATAGAACATGGTCCTCTTATAATATGCACTTATTTATGGAGAGATTTTTACCACTACCGCGGAGGTGTATATCACCATAGATGGGGAAGAATAATAGGAGGACATGTAATGGCACTCGTTGGATATGATGATGAACAGCGATGCTGGATTATAAAAAACAGCTGGGGAACAGAATGGGGCGAAGATGGATGGCTCCGCATTGCCTACGATAGCCTTGCACTGGCAGAATGGTATGGAGAAGGCACAGGTGTGATGTATATTGATGGAGTCTATGGTAACCTTATGCCTGATGTTCCAAAAATTCAGATAAAACAGCCAGAAATATATCATACATACATCTTTGGAAATGAGTTTCCAACCATATTCAGGAAGGTGCCATTTATTCAGGAAGGTGCTCCTCGCATCATAGGAAATTTGATTGTTAAGGTGGAAGCAGAGAATACAGACAAAGTTGAATTTTATCTTGATGGTGAGTTGAGGCATGTTGATGAAGAAGAGCCATTTGAATGGAATTTCAATGCATCAATAGGCTTGCATACCATAGAAACATTTGCATACAACGAGAAAGGAGATATATCAAAAGATGTTGTAGATGTGTTTGTTCTTTTCTGAAAATAGTAGCGGGGCGTGGATTTGAACCACGGATCTTCGGGTTTCTCTAGCCCTTTGGGGTGAAGCACTTTTCCAAAGGACTCTATGAGCCCGACGGGTTTTCCTGACTACCCCACCCCGCTATTGAGGATTATAACAACAATATGATTTAAACTTTACTGTCAAAA
>CAZNGK010000255.1:0-1794 GCA_964572575.1 uncultured Thermoplasmatales archaeon
GCTGTTAAAACAAGAGAGGCAATCTAAGGAGGATATCCAAATGCATCAAATGCAAATTGCCACTTACTGTAAATTTTTTGTTTAATCTCTTCTTTCATTTCATATTTACTTGTTTTAATTTTTGATTGGGAGGCAATAAATTTCTTGAAAGCATTTTCTGATTCCCTGAAACTCTTTAAATCAAGTTCAGAATATATTCTTCTAAGTTCCTCAAATGGCTTTTTTATAAAATCTTCATATTTCACTTCAACAAGATTTCCCTCAGGTATTTTTTCTTTCTCTCTTAGATATTTTTTGTACATCTCGACATATAAGTTCATCATATGTCTTTCTATCTCTTCTTTGGAAGGTCTTTGAAATGTATAGCGTGGTAACACAATGCACAAAAATTTCATCATTGAAAAATAAACATGATATGGGTTCCGATATATATGAATAAATTTTGCATCTGGAAACATTTCGAGCAGTAAATTAATTCTTCCTGTATTTGCAGGATTCTTCAAAATAAGTTGTTTTCCATTCCAGCAGAAAGTAGCTTTTTTCAATAGATATAGATACGTTTCTTTCCATTTCTCCACAATATTTTCAGGTACATTTTTCATGCACACAAAATTATTGTAGAAAGCCATATTCCTCGGAAAACACCATCCATTATAATATGCATATGGGATAAAGGCTCCAATAGCATATTCTTCTTCTTGAGGAAGATCTGGCGCCATTGGCACATCATCCATAGGTCTTTTTTCAGGTATGCTTGCAGCAAGTATAGATTTAAGAAGCTTTTCACCAGCCAGAAACGCTCCTGGGCTGACAGAATGGAATGTGGTGAAATATCCAAAATTTTTATCTTGAGAGAGCATTGTGAAGGTATGTGGTGCCACTCCTCCAGTGTCCGATAATGAAAATTGGTGGATGTCTTATTTCAGTTTCTCTTATTTTCTTATCATATTTTATATCCTCTACAACATTAAAAGAAGAAATTAAGCTACTCAGGAGAAGCGTATATGAAGCTTTTGGGAGATAGCGAAAAGAGATTCTGAATCTGTTTTGAGCAAAAATTTGAAGGACATTAGTAAGTTTCGCTCCTGCAAGAGGTTCATATTTGATATCAAATACATCTTCTTTCATTTCCATGGTTTTGCATGCAAAATTTTTTTATATACTTTCTTTTCCAATTTCTTTTCCAATTTCTTTTGCAGGTACACCAGCATATATTCTTCCTTTCTTTAACACCTGATTTTTCAGAACAAGGCTTCTAGCACCTAAAGTAACATTGTCTTCTATAATTGCACCTGCAAAAATAAATGCGTCAGCTCCTATAAGGCAATTGTTTCCTATCCTTACTTTTTTAATCACTAGTTTTTCTTCGATTGTATGAGAAGCAATTTTCACATAGCTTCCCAGTAACGTGTGCTCTCCTATCTCAGTTGCATAGGGATCATATATCACTTCTGTTCCGGGTAATAAGGAAGTTTTTCCTATCTTAAGTCCAGCAAGCCTTAAAAAAAGCATGCGAAGAGGAAGCAATTTAAAAATATTCAAGAGCATTAAAGGAGGACGATATAATAGGACATGTAGAGAAAATAGAAAAAAATTCTTATCTTTTATTGATAAATCATATTCTCCTTCCTCGCATCTTATTTTAAATAATTTTATAAACAAACCGGGGACAATGGATTCAAAAACAATGAATATTAGAAATTCGGCAGATAAAATGAAAGAAAGCAATATTGCATGCAGAATATTATGCAAATTTAAAAAATGAAGAAGAAAAAGAAAAGATAAGATGGAGGG
>CAZNGK010000256.1:0-1788 GCA_964572575.1 uncultured Thermoplasmatales archaeon
TTATAGCTATAGAATATATTGTTGCCTCTCAAGCTTTAGAATTTTTTGAATTGAGCCCCTCTCCAGCAAGCAAAAAAGCTTATGAATTCATAAGGAAGCATGTAGCTCCTTTGCAAAGAGACAGAGCATTTTATAAAGAGATAGAAAAAATTACAAAATTCGTTCATGATGGAAGTATTGTAAGGGAGGTAGAGCAGGTGGTTGGAAAACTGGAATAGATAAGAGGTATATTTCCCTCATACAAAAGATGGAATTGTGGAAACAAAAATTTCATTTATAAACACATGGATGCTCATTATTTACCTCACAAATCAAAAGATTTTTTAAACTATTTGACATTTTTTAACATGAAAATAATTTTCAGAAAAGGGCTCTTGGCTGCTTCTCTTATCATAGTGCTTTCACTCCCTCTTTATACCACTGTAAATTTGGAAGAAATTGTTGCAGGTCCTTATGTCCAGAATGTTGGAGATAATTGTGCCACAGTTATGTGGAAGACAGGCATAAAAACAGAAAGAAATGTAGTTTACTGGGGGACTTCTTATAAGCTTGGCAACAAAACAGTTGTAAATGAAAGTGAAGAATGGCATGAAGTAAGGCTTGACGGATTGAAGCCATTAACAAAATATTTTTATAAGGTGGAATCCGACGGAATAGAAAGCCCAATTTATTCATTTACCACTTTTGGAAACTCTGAAGAAGGCTCTGAAAATTTTACATTCATTGTATATGGAGATTCAAGAGGCGTATGGGACAACTGGGGAAATACAAGGATAGTTGCTGAGGCAATAGAAAAGGAAAAGCCCTGCTTTGTTATAAATACTGGGGATATGGTGAAAAATGGAGTAAAAGAAGAGGAATGGATATCATTTTTTCAGGCAAGTCCATTTATGCATAACTCATCTCTCTATCCAGCAGTTGGAAATCATGATTTGCCCACTTCATCTTTCTGTAAATATTTCTCCCTTCCCAATAATGAAATTTATTATTCCTTCGATTATGGAAATGCTCATTTCACTATTCTTAATTCCAATACGCCATTTTCTCCATCTCAATTTATCTGGATGCTGAAAGATTTGCAAATAAAAAAGACATGGAAAATAGTTATATTTCATCATCCTCCATATAGCTCTGGACACCATGGCAATAACACACTATTAAGGCTATGGATTCCATTTTTCAAAATAGCTAACGTTGATATTGTATTCAACGGACATGACCACGATTATGAGCATATAAAGGTGGGAGGTATTCATTATATCGTTACTGGAGGAGGTGGAGCACCTCTTTATAAAGTAGAGGAAAGCAAGTGGACTATTTTATCAGCATCATCTTATCACTATTGCAAAATTTCAATAAATTCATCTTCTCTCCACTTTGAAGCATTGAAGCCAGATGGAACGTTGATAGAGAGCTTTGACATTAAACATTAGCATAGAAAGGGACTGTCAAGTTAACACCTCCAGATTATAAAGAGACACCCATGCAATACTCCAATTCTTCACGCTTTCCAGTGAGGAATTAACTGGAAAGCGTTTCCAAAATCTTTTTACTCTAGCCTTGAATAGACTATACCATCCTTCTATTGCGTTTCTTTCTCCAAATGTCTCATTCTTGTATTGCAATCCCAATCGTTGTAGTGCCCATCTGTACCATGGACTTTATCTACTATTATCAATGGCTTATTTTCACAAAATTTGAGAATTTTCTTTAAGAAATAATAGGCATCAATGGAAGTTCTTGTTGTTGAAACATGAACTGCAAGAATAGTTCCTTCATCAACATCTA
>CAZNGK010000257.1:0-1786 GCA_964572575.1 uncultured Thermoplasmatales archaeon
TCCCCATTATGTAATTTTATTGTATTTAAAAGTTTATATAAATTTTTTAATTTGTAGATTTTTATTTGTAGAATTCAAAAATTCTTGTGGAATTCCAAAATTCGTTATATGGTCCTTCTCCTCATATGAAAGTGGTGCAGAAAGCGATTTTGCTTAAATTTTTACTTAAGTTTATATATTCTCTTATGATTGATTAATATGGCAAAGGTAGCAAGAGAAATGGTTGAAAGAGCTGGTGTGAATGTAGACAAACTTGTGGAGCTACTTGTTAAAAATGCAGCTGCTGAATTGACAACATATTACTATTATACAATTCTCCGTGCCAATTTAGTCGGGCTGGAAGGAGAAACTATAAAAGAAATTGCAGAAGTTGCAAGAATTGAAGATAGAAATCATTTCGAAGCTTTGATGCCCCGCATTTATGAGCTTGGTGGAAAACTTCCAGATGATATGAAAGAATTTCATGACATATCTGCATGTCCTCCTGCAAGATTGCCGGAAAATCCTGATGCAGAATCTATATTGAAGGTGCTTGTTGAAGCAGAGAGATGTGCTGTAAGAGGTTATACGCAAATATGCAATATGACAGCTGGAAAAGATCACAGAACATATGATTTAGCATTAGCCATATTAAATGAAGAAATAGAACATGAATCCTGGTTTTCAGAATTCTTGGGCGAGGGACCATCTGGACATTTCATGAGGATAGGAGAAACATCTCCATTTGTGTCAAAATTCCTTAAGTAGTATGCATACTTTCACCATTTCAGAGCTTGAAAAATATAACGGCAAAAATGGAAGAAGAGCATATATTGCCTACAAGGGTAAAGTATATGATATCACAGACAGCTTCTTATGGAAAAATGGTATTCATCAGGCTCTTCATCAAGCTGGAAAAGATTTGACAAAAGAACTTGAAAAGGCTCCCCACGGTGAAGAATTTCTGAAAAGATTTCGCATAGTGGGAGTTATAGATGATAAATATTGAATTTTCTGCCTTACCACCGTTCATACAGGCTTTGATTGCAACAACATTTACCTGGTTTATAACTGCTTTAGGAGCGGGAGTAGTATTTTTTAAGAAAGATATAAATCGTAAATTGCTTGATCTCTCACTGGGATTTTCTGCTGGCATAATGATTTCAGCCAGCATATGGTCATTGCTCCTGCCATCTATTGAAATATCTCAAGGTAAATTTTCATGGCTACCTGCTACTGTTGGATTTTTAATCGGAGGATTATTTTTAAGACTATTAGATAAGTTTATTCCTCATCTCCATCTTTTTCTTCCAGAAGAAAAGGCTGAAGGAGTAAAAAGCAATTTAAAGAAAACAACTTTGCTTATACTCGCAATCACCATTCATAATTTCCCGGAAGGATTGGCAATAGGCATTGCATTTGGAAGTGTTGCATATGGAGAAGGAACTATCGCAGGGGCAATTGCTTTGGCAATAGGAATAGCAATCCAAAATTTTCCGGAAGGTATGGCTGTTTCATTGCCGTTGAGAAAAGAAGGTTATTCACAGGCAAAAAGCTTTTGGTATGGACAACTATCTGCCATAGTTGAGCCAGCTGGTGGCGTATTGGGAGCAGCTCTTGTGATAATCTCAAAACCAATTCTTCCATATGCTCTTGCTTTTGCGGCTGGCGCAATGATTTTTGTTGTTGTTGAAGAACTCATACCAGAATCGCAGTCAGCAGAAAATGCAGATATAGCCACTACTGGCACATTAATAGGATTTGTGGTGATGATGATACTTGATGTGGCATTTGGATGAGATTGAAT
>CAZNGK010000258.1:0-1732 GCA_964572575.1 uncultured Thermoplasmatales archaeon
CACTTCAATGAAGAGTGCTTCCATGAGATAAAATGGAATGCAACAGATTATAATGGAAATTGCAGACACTTTAATCTAACTATAGCTGTTGATGCAACTGTTCCAAATATAACAAAGGAAATAGGAGAGCCAAAATATATTGATGGCAATATAACATGGGTAAATTGCCACACACCAATATGGATTAACGTCACTGACGATGGCTGCGGTGGCGGTGTAGGCGTGTGGAAGGCTACCATTAATATATACTGGAATGAAACAGGAGAAGATGGAAGCTATGAGCTGTTGGATACGATAATTATTGAAGATAATGATGAAAATGATACAAATTTGGGCAGAGGAGAAATTTCATATCTTCTCCAATTTAGTGAGGAATGTCTTCATGAGATAGAGGTAATTGTAGAAGATTATGTTGGCAACAATTTTATGACTGAGGAGAAATATATGGTTGATTGTCTTCCACCTTCTTCAAAAGTTGAAGAGATACCGTATAATCAGACAGAGGCAATAATTAACATAACAGTAGCTGGCATAGCTGACTATGGATGCAATAATGGTGTTGGAGTAAATAAAGTAGAAGTATATTATGCATACAGTACAGATGGTGAAAATTTTGGTGAATGGCAGTTGTATGCAGTCAACAATAGCCTGGTTACACATCCAGATGGAATATCTGATTGGCATCTGACTTTCACTGCCTCACAAATTGGATGGTATCGCTTCATATCCATAGCATATGATTGCGTTGGCAACGTTGAAGACTTTGTAGCATATGATGCAGAATGCTATGTTAATCTTTCAATTTCAATATCTTTTGGAAAGCCAAAATATGGAGAATGGATATCCTTAACTACGCCAATAAATATAACGGCAAGTAATCCAGGTAATATATATTACAGAATATATAATAATAAAAGCTGGCACCCATCGCCAGGAAGCGGAGCAGGCAACAATGGCAACTTTTACATTTATACTGGAAACTTTACCTTAGGACAGCATGCATGCAAACATGGTGTCTGCTTTATTGAATTTTATGGAGATGGAACAATACTGATGAACTGTTCTATAATGCTTGACACATCTCCTCCTTTGACATTTGTTTCAACACCATTTTTTGTTCCGCATCCAATAAATATAGAATGCAGTGCATATGATGAAGGAAGCGGGATTTCACATGTTGAATTTTACTATCAATATAGCTATGATAATAAAAGCTGGAGTAATTGGAGTTTTGGGAATGTTGACTACTTTGCTCCATATCAATGGAACTTTTCAATGGATATAGGATTTTACAGAATCTGCAGTATCGCAGTAGATAATGTTGAAAATGAAGAAGATATTGTACCTAAGGATTTGCTCAGGGTTTTCAATCCAGATTTTAATGAAGATGGTATTGTTAATGTGCAGGATTTGGTAATCCTTGCAGTGAATTTCGGAATAAGTGATGCAAAATATGATATTGATGGAAATGGAAAAGCAGATGTTTCAGATGCTTCCATTATTTTAAACTACTGGACATAATCCTGCATGAAGTTTATGAGATACGAGAGCAGATGAGCAAAAATATTTAACCAACATTTCTCAAAAATTGTTGGCATTTTCACGCAAAATAAAGCAAGGTTTTAATAGTATGCTGACTTAGTATATCACAGGGGTTTCTTCTCTGTTATAATATTCGAGAAAAATAGAAATTTATATAAAGAACGATTATATTCCTTAACCTAACAATGCA
>CAZNGK010000259.1:0-1692 GCA_964572575.1 uncultured Thermoplasmatales archaeon
CTATGACATCCATATCACTTAATCAATTGTTTATTATTAAGCTTTATTATTTTTAATTATGATTTGCGAATATGATTATATGATTTGCAAATATGATTAGTGACGTTATTTAGACTCCTGATGAATATTTTCTCACATTGCATCATTCAAAATTGTAAAGATATAATTCTGGCATCATCTCAGACTATCCTATATTTTTTTATTTTTTCATCCTTTTATCCTTCTCCTTTTATCATCATTTTTCAAAACCACTGCTAACCATGAATTTTGCAGAAAAAATAAGTATACAGAGCTTATTTTACTCATGGAAAAGTTCGGGAAAGACATTTTTTTGCTTGGACTTGTAAGCTTTTTTGCAGATGCAAGCAGTGAGATGATAATGCCTGTTCTGCCTTTTTTCATTGCATCACTTTTTAATGGAAATGGAATTGCATTTGGACTTGCCATCGGTCTCATTTTTGGAGTTGGTGATGGAGTGGCGAGTATATCAAAAGCATTTTCTGGAAGGTTTTCTGATAAAATAGGGAAAAGGAAAATATTTATCACATCTGGATATGGCTTATCTGCAATATCAAAACTCTTTTTTCCATTCTCCGGACAATGGTGGCATCTATTATTCTTGAGAATTGTAGAGAGAATAGGAAAAGGAATAAGGGGTTCCCCAAGAGATGCTTTAATTGGTGACTTATATGAAAAAAAGAGAGGAGAAGCATATGGAATTCATAGAGCATTAGATACTGCAGGAGCAATTGCCGGTAGCTTAATGGCTTTTCTTCTCTTCTGGTTGTTAGGGCTTGAAATATGGAAGATTTTAATTATTGCTGCATTCATTGCGTTTTTTGCATTGCCACCTATAATTTTTGTAAGAGAGGTGGGAGTAAAAAGAGAGGTAAGAGAAAAAAGAAGCTTATCTCCTGAGCTTAAAAAATTCATAGCAATTGCAACTTTATTTCAGCTTGGGAACATAAGTTATG
Source organism: uncultured Thermoplasmatales archaeon (assembly GCA_964572575.1). Classification (GTDB taxonomy): domain Archaea; phylum Thermoplasmatota; class E2; order UBA202; family JdFR-43; genus VBQI01. The sequence continues at coordinate 975 of CAZNGK010000259.1, forward strand.
CATTCTTTTTATTGAGAATCGGGATAGAGAGTGGTGAGAAATATGCCCTTCTTTTTTATGCATTTTTCAATGTTGTATATGCATTATCTGTTAGGCGTTTTGGAAAAATATCTGATAAAATTGGAAGAAGAATTGTCATATTTTCTGGTTATCTTTTATTTACCCTTGTATGTATAGGTTTCGTCTTTCTAGGCTCCATTACTGGAAATCTTGCAATATTAGCTGCCTTCCTTCTCTTCATATTATATGGACTGGTTTTTGCTCTTATAGAAGGAAATCAAAGAGCCCTTGTATCAGATTTGAGCGAATATAGAGGAACAGCTCAGGGAATATTTCAGGCAACCATTGGGCTGGCAGCTATTCCTGCAGGAATCATTGCAGGCTTGCTTTGGGTAATACCTGATTTAACATTCATTTATGCTGCAACTCTTTCCTTACTTGCCTCGCTTTTACTGGCAACTGTAAATGTTGAAAGAAAAACACAGAGTGATGTGCATTAAAATCATGTATAACGAGTTTATACTATAATTTGTTTGTAGATTCACGTAGGGTTCATAAATTCTTTCTTCTATCATTATACCATTCACCTAAGCAGCCCAAAAAGTTATTCATCATTTATGGGATATGTAGGCGAAATTATTAAAGCAAAAAAAGCATATACTTCCATGAAAAAGATAATTGTTGTTGCAATAGCATTTCTCCTTCTGCCCATAGTAAT
>CAZNGK010000260.1:0-1680 GCA_964572575.1 uncultured Thermoplasmatales archaeon
GCCTTTCAGGCGATTCATAACAGCAAAGGGACTTGGAGCTGCTATTATTTTTAGATAGCATGTGAACCCTCCGCAGGAGAAGGGCGTATAAGCCCTCAAGCCATAAAATGAGGGTGATGAACATGCTGTACGTTGGAATAGATTTGCATAAGGAGAAAGTATATGGAATAGTGATGAATGAAAATGGGAAGCTAATAAAGAAAGAAAAATTTGAGAATGAGCCCGAGAAATTTCATAAGTTTTTAAAGGATATGGAAAAAGCAATTGTGGCAATTGAATCAACAGGATTTGCTACACCCATATATGATTTTCTGAAAGAGAATGGGTATGAAACAAAAGTGGCACATCCTTTAAAGACAAGGGCTATAGCAGAAGCAAAAATTAAAACCGATAAAATAGATGCAAAAATATTGGCTGACCTATTGAGGAGTGATCTCTTGCCATCTTCATATATTCCAAGTAAGGAAATAAGAAAAATAAGAGATATGACAAGGCATAGAGCCTATATGGTAAGGTTTAGAACAAGATTAAAGAATAAAATACATGCTGAACTTGCAAAAAGATGGATAAAAACGAAAGGAAATATATTTACCAAAAATGGCATAGAGTGGTTAAGGAGCTTGGGAATAGAAAGCATAAATAGATATCTTGATGTAATGGAGATATTAAATGAAAAGATAAGGGAAATATCGCTGAAAATAAAAGAAATTGCAAAAGAAAATGAAGATGCAAAATTGTTGATGACTATACCTGGTATAAATTATTATTCGGCAATGTTGATACTGGCAGAAATTGGAGACGTGAAAAGATTTCCTGATTCGCACAAGCTATGTGCATATGCGGGCTTGGTTCCATCAACTTATCAATCTGGAAATAAAACATATCATGGGCATATAACAAAGCAGGGCAATAAATGGCTTCGATGGATATTGATTCAATGTGTCCATATTCATATAAAATATGATACTCATTTAACGAGATTTTATAAAAGAATTGCAAGGAGGAGAGGAAAGAAAATTGCAGTTGTTGCAACGGCAAGTAAAATGCTTCGTGTAATATATCAAATGTTGATAAATAAGGAAGAATTCAAACCATTTCCAGTCAAATCTCGAAAATTTTCTGTGGGGTAAACCACGACTTTTAGATTGAGAATGCTAAACGAAAGCCATAAAGAGGGGTAAACCTCGGATAGGAGAACGCAAAAAATATAAGATGATTAGCAATTAATATTAAGCGGAGGATTCACATAGGAGAAAATACCTTTGTGTTATATGCCCTCGGTTATCCCTCCAAAAATAGACACAAACCAAAAAGATTTATTACTATTAAGTCTGAGGAAACTTTATCAAAAATCATGAAAAGTGGTAGGGAGTTTATTCCCTGGGGTGCCCAATTTGTAAATCAACAGGCAAAAATATTTTTTGATGAAGGAGGACCCTATAATTTTGAAAGATATATAAATAAACTCAATGAAATTAAAACAATTAGAAATTCCATAGTTCATAAATCTACAGATGCCAAACAACGATTTGAGAAATTTATAAAAAATAAATTACCTACAAAATACCCAAAAATAAAGAGGGTGGGACAATTTTTGTTGGAAATTAAACCCGGATCCAGCGAAACTTTTTTATCTTACTATATAAAAGTGATAAGGCAGGTTGCAAATAAAGTTGCGAA
>CAZNGK010000261.1:0-1674 GCA_964572575.1 uncultured Thermoplasmatales archaeon
GATTTCATCATTTATTGCCAAAAATTTTTATTAGTGCATCTTCAGCTGCTTTCAAAGTTGCAGGAGCTGTTGGAGCAGGTGTCAATAAGGGATGAGTGCCTATCTGAAGTGTCACATACTTCGAAGCTGTATATCCACTTTCTATTGCAAATCCCACTAGATTTATCATCTCTCCTACGGTGTCTCCTCCAGCTATCTGAGCACCCAAGAAAAATCCACCTTGCTTTGTAAATAGTAACTTAACTTTCACCTTACTAGTGCCAGGAAGAGTGCCTGGATGTTTATCTGCCACCTCGCTCTTACCAACGACATAATCAAAGCCCATCTTTTTAGCCTGCCTTTCAATGAGTCCTGCAGCTCCTAAAGCTAAGCCTCCGACTTTGGTTGCAAATATGCCCAAAGTGCCTTTAAACTGCTTAAATGCTTTTATTTTATAGAGATTTGCTCCGGCAATTCTGGCCTCTGCAGTAGCTACTGAGGCAAGCATCACTGGTTTAACTTCTCTTGTGAAAAAATCTCTCTTTTCAGCGCAATCTCCGACGGCAAATATGTCTGGATTCGAAGTTCTCATATACTCATCTACCACAATGCCATTCTTGCTTACCTTTAATCCCATTTTCTCCGCCAAATCGATGTTCGGGCGAGCACCCACACATACTATCACAATATCTCCAGCAATTTCTTCGCCAGATGATAAGACAACCCCGCTTTTCTTTATCTCCACAACCTTTGAGTTTGTGTATAGCTCTACGCCTGTTCTCCTTAACTCTTCTTCCGCCATTTCGCAAAATTCATCATCGAATGAGGTGGAAAGCACATGCGGAAGCATCTCCACTATGCTCACTTTCTTTCCAAGTTTCATCAAATCATCCGCAAATTCCACGCCTATAAAGCCTCCACCTATAATCACTATGCTCTCACTCTCATTAACTTTTTTCATCAATTCTTGGAGATATTCCGGATTTTTTCTAACAAAGAAAACATTGTTTTCATCAATTCCTTTAATGGGCGGCTTTATAGGTATTGAACCTGTAGCCAATACTAATTTCTCAAATTCTATCTCTCCATGAGATTTGCTCTTTGCAACCTTTTTCTCTATATCGACATCTTCAATCTCATCCACAAGTATGTCTATGCCTTTACTGGTTAAAACAGAATCTGGAATTATATTTTTCTCCACATCTTTCAATGTTCCAAATATGTATGGGATTCCACAGGGAACCGCAACCTTCTGCTCTCTTCTTACAACAACTATTTTCTTTTCTGGATAATTCTGCTTAGCTGTTACAGCAGTAACTATTCCTGCAGGACCTCCTCCAATTATTAGTATATCTGTTTTCATGATTGATACGAATGTTAACATACATTTATATTTTTTTATTATAATAAAAAAATCCTGCAAAAATTTTATAAAAATGGTAGAAAAACGCCATTTTTTTATAAGGAAATTTATCCTCAGAATCTCATCCATCAACCATAATAGAATTTAAACAAAATAAAAAAGTAAATGAAAAATGCTACAAGATATAACGTGCAGTTGATAGTGGATTTATTTCCTTTTCTGACTGCCTCCATATATTTTTATCCATAATCCGCAATCATGCAATTACAATCTCAACGGCGTTGTCCGAAAAATAAATTTAGCCATTTTTATTCTACATAATGGATGGGATG
>CAZNGK010000262.1:0-1673 GCA_964572575.1 uncultured Thermoplasmatales archaeon
CATAAACATCACTACCATAAGTCATTACTTTATCAGAACCGCCTACTCTGTAAATCACATTATTTTCTATTGTTGTGGTATCGGCAAATTTCTTTTGGTCAAAGCGAAATGCTGGTCCATTATATGCTACCAAGATATTATTTCTAAAGACATTTCCGCCCATGTTGCGATTTTGAGCCGCAGTGGCATCATTGAAATGCACTGGAGCATGAGCACTTGGCTCAGTCCCATCACCTTTCCACTTATACTTACCTACCCAAATAAGATTGTTAACAAAAAGATTGTTTGTCTGATCATAAGGTTGAATGGTAGCCATCGTTGAATCATAGAGGAAGAAAATTACACCCTGTGCGTTGTTATTAAAAATAAGGTTGTTTCTAAAAGTAGAATTAGATACGCCCTCTAAAAGAGAAATTCCACCCAAATTATTTGAATGTATGATATTATTTTCAAGAACAAGATTGGTAACCCTTCCATTATGCTGAAAGCCGTGCCTTCCATTTCTATACATAATGCAATTTCGTACTGTTAAATTGCTATTAGGATAATCTCTTGAACCCCAGTAAATACCATGAGAATTCGGATTGTCATGGAAAACACAATTTTCAGTAAGAATATTATGTAAATCTTGCATAAAATGGAATCCTGATGAGTGACCTTTTGATTCAATATTTCTAAAGGTTATATGCGCACTGTAACTTCCTCCAATACCGTTTCCCCATCCACTTTGCGTATTATCAAGGATGAATCCATCAAAAACATTATAGCTTAAGTAGCCTATAGAGATAGGATTAGGAGCATCTATTATAACATTCTCTCCCGGATAAGCCATAATAATAATAGGTTTATCCGCGGTTCCATCAAGATAACTACATGTAATTGCATAATCTCCAAGATAATCATAAACCCCCCCTCTAAAAATCACCGCATCCCCTGGTTGTAATTGAGGTTTTACTGCATCCCAGGTTTTGTAGGGCTTATTGATGTTATTTACTTCTCCAGTATCATCATTTCCATTGGTAGCAATATAAAAGATTCTGTCTGGATAATAACCTAAATGATGAAGGAAATTTGTGAGAGTTTTATATTTGGCAATAACTGTTTCCGGAGTATTTACTTCTGGATCATTGTCATCGGCGTCTACTCCCAAAGGAGAGGCAACACCATAACCATCGCAGTCTTTGTCAATGTAGTAGGCATTGGTGCAACCTTTGCCTATTGGGACATATGATGAGGCGAATACAATACTAAATGAAAAAATGATAAAGAGTGACAATAGCTCAAGAATCGTTACATTCCTTTTCATGGTTCTCCTCCTTTAATTTTCCAAATTTGAGGCTCATGGAAGGGCAAACCCCAACTTCATGTTGAAGTACCGAGGCCTTCGGCAGCCCTGCCACCATAGGAGTTTCCTCCCTTAGGCCGTTGGTTTTGCGCCCCGCCCTTTCGAGCGGTTTGCCCTTTCGGACCTCGATTATTAAAACAAGCAAAAAATATGCCAAACTACGCTAGAATGTTTGAATACAAAATTAAGCTAAAGCTAGTGGGGGTTTTTCTATTTCCAATCTAAATAATTCGTTAATTTTAAATTTTTTGTTTACATCTAGGATTTCTATTACAATTATTTCATCTTTTATACCTTTTTCTATTTCTACAGCACCATAAGGTTTTTA
>CAZNGK010000263.1:0-1658 GCA_964572575.1 uncultured Thermoplasmatales archaeon
ACATGAAATAATACGACAAAAATTATTAATAGTTGTGCCTTTCTTTGCTTCATGTACATCAGACAACCAATTGTTGCAGTGCTTGGTCACGTCGATCATGGAAAGACTACACTGCTTGATTACATTAGAGGCTCTTGCGTTGCCATGCGTGAGGCGGGGGCAATTACTCAGCATATTGGAGCAACTGAAGTACCAATAGAAGCAGTGAGAGAAATATGCGGGGATTTGCTCAAAGGAAAAAAGTTCAAAATTCCGGGCTTGCTTTTCATCGATACCCCTGGGCATTTTGCCTTCACCACACTTAGAGCGAGGGGAGGGGCTCTGGCAGATATAGCCATTTTGATTGTTGATATAAATGAAGGAATAATGGAACAAACTAAGGAATCAATAAGCATTTTAAAGAAATATAAGACTCCTTTTGTTGTGGCAGCAAACAAAATAGATGCAATTACTGGATGGAAAAAGGAAGGAGGCATTATAGGTCAGCGATTGAATAAGCAAATTGAAATTGCCAGAAATGAATTTGATGAAAAATTTTACAAGCTTATAGAAGGGTTATATAATGCTGGATTTTCTGCAGACAGATATGACAGGATAAAAGATTTTACAAGAAATGTTGCCATCGTTCCCATTTCTGCAAAAACTGGAGAAGGTGTGCCAGAATTAATTATGGTTCTCGTTGGATTAGCTCAAAAGTTTCTGGAAAAGAATTTGAAGACACAGGAAAAGGAGGCAGAGGGAACTGTTTTGGAAGTAAAGGAGGAGAGAGGGCTTGGCACAACTGTTGATGCCATTATATATAATGGTATTATCAGAGAAGGAGATAAAATTATTCTCGGAGGAAAATTTACTCCTATTGTTACAACAGTCAGAGCATTATTGAAACCGAAGCCTTTAGATGAAATAAGGGATCCTTCTGATAAATTTGAGAAAGTGAAAGAGGCAGTGGCTGCGTGTGGAATAAAAATAGCTGCTCCAAATCTTGAAGAAACTTTTGCAGGAGCCCCTATTAAAGTGGTGAAGAGCGTTGATGAAGATAAGAAGAAAATAAAGCAGGAAATGAGAATAGACATTGAAACGTCTGAGGAAGGGATAATACTTAAGGCTGATGCCATTGGCTCGTTAGAGGCGTTGGCTTTCATGCTGAAAGATAAAGGTATTGCCATAAGAAAAGCCGAAGTAGGAGATATTTCGAAAAGAGACATTGTTGAAGCTCAGACAAATGTTGAGCCAACAAATAGAGTGATTCTTGGCTTTAATGTCAAAGTTCTTCCAGATATTGAAGAAATTGAGGAAGTTGAAATTATTACAGATAAGGTAATTTATAAACTTCTAGAAAAGTTTGATGAATGGAGGGAGAGAAAGAGCAGAGAGGTGGAAGAGGAGAAAAGGAAGGAAATAACCTATCCAGGCATGGTGCTTTTCCTGCCAGATTGCACATTTAGAGTTAGCAAACCAGCCATTATTGGAGTGCGTGTTCTTGCTGGCGAAATCAGGCCAAATCAAAAGCTCATCAGGGAAGATGGGAAGGCTGTTGGGAAAATAAAGAGTATACAGCATGAGAAAAGAACGTTGAACAAAGCGATACAGGGCATGGAAGTTGCAATAGCAATAGATGGAGCAACTGTAGGAAGGCAAATAAAGCCTGAGCAGATTTT
>CAZNGK010000264.1:0-1650 GCA_964572575.1 uncultured Thermoplasmatales archaeon
AGCCAAAAGCCATGCTAACAATGATGATTTTGGCTAACTTTCGGAGATACTGGAAATAGTTTCAAAAATTTGAAAGGGGGGAAAGCTTAGCCATTATTTACTGGCTGATATGGATTGAATGCGGGGTCTCCATATAAATTGAATTCGTGCAGACAGACATATTTTTTGTCCAGATAGTTGTCATACTCAAACTTTCTCAGTGTGTTTGTTTTATGGTTATAGCCTGGTAAATCAACAAGATTCAGAGGAGGCGTCCATAAAAATGTTGAATTTGCGTCCTGGTGCAAATATTTATTCTTTGCATTTCTTAATGCCATACCGACAGTGCTATCATTGTTTATCAAATCATTTATGAAATCATGGGCGACGACGCCTCCAAAATGCAAATCTGGATATTCTCCTTTCGTTAATAATCGCAACCATGCATGGATGAAACCCCATGCTCCAAATCCTTTGAAAATTAGGCCCGGTTCAAGATAGCCTGGGTCTGCTGTAACACGTGTTGATGCAACAACGCTATTAACGCCTGCATGAATATAAGCTTGACTCAAACAATTTTGCGGAAGTAATCCATCTGTTCTTCCAACTATACAGCTCTCTATGAATATAACACTTGGACCATATTCATCATTGTATACATATCTTACTGCATAAGCTCCCTTGCTTGAAAGCCCACTCATTATTCCCAATGGCTCGAAAAATCTCGCCAGCCATGTTACAGGTGGGAAGCCTCGGGCGTCAAGCAAAATGTCGCCAGATTCATATAGATAATAGATGCCATGATTGAAAACAAATATGAGATTGCTGTTTCTCTGCAAATCTCCTCCTTTCACCACATTTTTACCGCTTATAAGCTGTATAACCATTGGAAATGGAATGTTAAGGCGAGAAGTATATTTTGCAATGTTATCAAAGCCTTCACGCTGAGATATTGTAAGAATTGTGCTTTTAACATTAAAACCTCCCTTGCTTATCAAATCAGAAATATGCATATTTGCAAATAGGCTCTCGCCACTTGGCCATTTTGTTGGCTCCTCGCTTCCTGTAACTAAGCCTGCAAGCGTTGTTAATATTGGCACCCATTGAAATTCTAAACCAGCACCAGTCTGAACACTTGCATTATTCTTCCAGTCTCCAAGCTTATTTATGAGTTCGTTGTAAAATATTGTTCTTGCTATCAATGCTGAGCAGTCCTCTGCATCATATCCTGTAACCCTTCCAACAGCATTTTCCATTGTTGGATAATAGGTATAGCTATCATTTTCCCAGTCAGATGGGGAGGGATCAACATCGCCATAAAAGAAATCGCTTGGAAGCTGCACCCCAATAATATTATCGCTATCTGGATTGTGATAATAAAACATTGGTATCATCGTTGGATCAGCTATTATTGCAATATATATTGGATTTTCTGTATAATACTCATGTAATGCCCTTGTATCGTTGGCAGAAATATTTGCAATTTTTCCAAGCAATGAATTCAATTCTTCATGTAGCCTGAATAAATGCTCATTACATGGCTCGACCAGTCCCTCATTTGTGGAAGGATATACAACTCCTTTAACCCCTATACTTTCATTTCCAGCAAATGCAAAGTGAGGAGAAGCAAAAACAATGCCATGGTGATATGCTGCTAGATATGGAGCCATA
>CAZNGK010000265.1:0-1637 GCA_964572575.1 uncultured Thermoplasmatales archaeon
AATTATCAACAGCTTCAGCATAGGTAGAGCCATCAGCATAAACACATATTATTGACTTTGACATATTTTAAAAATAAAGAAATGTTTATAAAATTTGGTGGGAATAATGGGAAATGCGAGAAAACTCATATCTCTAAATCTTTTGAAAGATATGCTACAACTGCAATAAGACAACCTACAATAATAATATATGGAGTGAAATCATAAATTGTTATTGTTTTAATTAGTGGCAAATCTTTTATTGAATAATCAGCTATTGTTTTTGGATAATCAAAAATGAAACCAACACCATAAACTATCCAAAAAACTCTTTGCACTTGATTTGTTGTTCCATTCCATGTTACCAGTATAAGTTCTAAATCATCTGGCATATTCCACACATATATACATGTTACATAATGTAGTGGTGTTGGTGTAGATTCAATCCCTACATTATGAAGAATGTCCTCTGTTGCGTTTAGAGGAGCAAGATACCATGTTCTATGAGAAAGCTCTTGAATATCGCTACTATTTAAAACTGGCATTTTTGATAAATCAATCTTATTCAATGTTGGTAACATTGCTATATATTGTTCTTTAGTGTATGTTTCTTCTTGAGAGAATACATTCGGAAGAAATAAAAGCAAGGACGCCATCATTAATATTGTTATCTTTTTCATACAAAAATAAAGCCAAAGAATATTTATAAATTTTGTGGAAATAATAAATTTAGCACTGCTATAAGAAAAACCCTTCACAAAATGCAAAATTTGCATGGAAAGTAGGGATGTTAGAGAGAAATAACAAGCCAAATGTAGTCATTCAGGAAATCAATCATGGTTAAAATAACAAGCAAGACACAGGCATATTTTGATGCTTTAAGCCATGCATCTCTATCTTTTTTAATTTTCTCTGGAAGATAAATCAGTATTAAATAAAATAAAAGCCATATGAATATTGAAAACATTAATGCTATTGGAATGCCATGAGAAAACATTTTAGCCATTACTGGATTTCCTTCTATTGCCCCTTTTTCAAATAGATAAACAGTTATTCCGAATGCTAACATATTGATGGTGAATGCAAGAGCAAACAGCAGTTTTCTATCATCCATTTTTATCACCCAATATATATGATTTTAACAGGTTGTGGCTTTGAACTTCTCTCTTTTTTATGAAATAACTTCTTAAATCCTCCTTTCTTTCTTATATACCATATTAGAATGATGATTATGGCGATTATGATGAATGGCAATATAAGAAAAATCAATCCAAGAGCAACCGCTTTGTCTTCCATTCTATCAAATTGCGGTATTCCACTACCATATGTATTTTTATCCCCCTTTGGATAACATGATTTTTCCAATGCCCACTCAAAGATGAATGGAACTACACCCTTCCAGAAGAAATATTCTTTTTTGAGGAAATCCCACAATTTGTAATGCTTTGCATATACAACTGCACACCCTCCTGCCACTATTGGCGTCGCCATGCTCGTGCCTGATGCAACTTTCTCTCCATACAACCATGGTCCGATGATGCTTTCACCGCCTGCCACAACATCTGGTTTAACCTCACGCAATCCTCTCACAGGTCCTCTGCTACTCCATTCACATATCTGGTCATCTTTATAATATTCAAGTGTTCTCATTGGATTTA
>CAZNGK010000266.1:0-1605 GCA_964572575.1 uncultured Thermoplasmatales archaeon
GAGACGGAATCATCGAGAGGAGTCATGCCTGCGTAATCGCGTATCTTTCTGAACATTACAGGAAGTCGCTTGGGCATCATCTTATCAACTGGCTTAATACGTACAGACTGGAAAGGCACGAATCGTTTTATGGCATGGACACGCTTGAAGTCGATGAAAGTGAAGTAAATGATGCCCTGAAAAAGGCAGAAAAATTTTTGGAATCTGTCCGGAGCATCATTGAGAAAAGGAATACAAACATCGGAGAGGATGGTCACACCGGCAAAAGCAAATGACAAACAAACTTTTATATGGTTTTCTTTTATTATCAATAGCAATTATCAATGAGGAGAAGAATGGTGAAGGAAGGAGATGCCAGAACCAAAGAACAAAACAAGCCCACTATATTTGTATTTGGAAGAATTGCCAAACCAACGGCATATGTGGTAGATCGAATAAGGAGAAGAGTTTCCCTAATGCTAAAGGATGATTTTGAATTTTATAGTATAGATAATGGTCTATTTCCAAGAAAGATAGATATTTTTCATAGCAAAGATTGGAAAGTATGTTTGTGGTTTTATCGCGCGTTTAAAGTAAGGAATCCAAAAATGAAGCATGTCACAACATTTTATGGTTTACCCTTAGATAAAAAAACTGGATCGAAGCTTGTAAAAAATTCAGATATTGTTACTACGGTTAGCTTTACTACCATGGTGGAAGCATTTCATGAGTTTGGAGATGCTGATTATAGGGTAGTATATGACGCAGTAGATACAAATTTCTATAGACCGATTAAAAAGGAGAAAGATAGAAATAAAATAAGAATTCTGATGGTAATCAGTGGAGCAAGACATCTGAAAAATCATGTAACCTTTCTCAAAATGGCTGAATATTTTCCTGATGCTGAATTTATCCTTCATACCTTTTCTCCAATAAAAACTGATTTGCCAAATGTAGTAATAGATAATAAGAAATATCCTGTTTCAAATGAATTTGGAGATTGTGAAGGATTGAGGGATTTATACAATTCTGCAGATATTTACTTGTTTCCCAGTATACATGAAGGATTAAACAATACTATGCTGGAGGCAATGGCATGTGGTTTGCCAATTATTGCCTTTAATGTTTCCTCCATGTCTGAACTTATTGAACAGGGCAAAAATGGTTTTGTGTGCAACAGTGTAAGAGAGATGGAATATTATCTTTCCTATTTAATAACAGATGAAAAAACAAGAAAAGAAATGGGAGAAAAATCCAGAGAAATTGCATCATGGTTTACTTGGGAAAGATGTGCAAATGGATATAAAGAAATATATAAGGAATTAATATGATGATATGAAATACTGCAAGAGATATATTATGTCTGATACAAGACCTATGTTAAAGATTGGAAAGTTTTATGTCTGAAGTTTAAAAGATAATATTTTATATTCTCCTTAATTCACATAGAGATAATAAAGATGAAAGCAAAATCTGAAAAAAAACCAAAGTTTAACTTTCTTCCAAGCATTTTTGAATTGATAAAAGAAATAGAAAAAAATTTTCCGGTTGATTCCATAACACTTTCTGAGGGAACAAGACTATGGAATCTGATACGAGTGCTTCTTTATTTTTACCCCATGAAAA
>CAZNGK010000267.1:0-1597 GCA_964572575.1 uncultured Thermoplasmatales archaeon
GGGATATGGCTTTGGCATACTGTCTTTATTATATAGAATCTAATAATCTGGCTCAGATTACCATATATGGTGAATACCTGGAAAAACATCCCTCCACACATGAGGTAGAAATTGTGGAAAACTCCTCATGGAGTTGTGCCCATGGAATAGAAAGATGGAGAAATAACTGCGGATGTAGCACTGGAGCACATCCAGGGTGGACGCAGGCATGGAGGGCTCCTTTACGAAGGGCAATGGACTGGCTTCGGGATGCCCTAATTAAAGTATACCAGGAGCAAATAAGTCTTTATGTAAAAGACCCTTGGCAGGTAAGAGATGATTATATTGAAGTAATTTTAGATAGGTCTCCTGAAAATGTAGAAAATTTCTTTTCCATACATTTAATCAAAGAAATTACCAAACAAGAAAAAATAAAAGTGTTGAAACTTCTGGAAATGCAACGGCAGGCCATGCTAATGTATACCAGTTGTGGTTGGTTTTTTGATGAGATTTCAGGGATTGAAACAGTCCAGATAATGCGACATGCAGCTAGAGCTATGCAATTGGCGAAGGAGATAAGCGGTATAGATTTTGAGCCTAAATACACAAAAATCTTGGAAGAAGCACCAAGCAACAACCCTAGATTCAAAAATGGTGCTCAAATTTATGAGCTATTAGCAAAACCTGCCATTGTGGATTTATTAAGGGTGGGGATTCACTATTCTTTATCCTCTCTTTTTGAAGAGTATCCAGAAACTGCAAAAATTTACTGTTATCAAGCCCAAAAGCAAATATATCACTCTCTGGAAGCAGGTAAACAAAAACTGGTGGTAGGAAAGGTAAAAATAAACTCTGAAATCACTTGGGAAGAAGACATCATAACTTTCGCTGTCCTCTATCTAGGAAATCACTATTTAAATGGAAGGGCACAACAAGATATGAAAAGTGAACAATTTTCCACTATGTATCAAGAGATCAAAAATGCCTTTATAAAAAGTGATGTTTCTGAAATTATTCACATAATGGATAGATACTTTGGCACCATTAATTATTCTTTATGGCATTTATTTAAAGATGAACAGAGGAAGGTTTTAAATAACATTTTAGCCTCTACACTTCAGGAAATAGAATTCTCCTTCCGCCAGATTTATGAGCATCATTATCCAATTATGCAGCTGATGAAAGATATAGAAACGGCTCTTCCTAAGGCTCTATCTAATGCGGTGGAGTTTATAATTTATACTGATATAAAAAGAGTATTAGAAAGCGAAGAAATGGAGTTAGATAAACTTCAAAAGCTAATAGAGGAGGCCCAAAAATGGTCTCTGGAATTGGATAAGACTACCTTAAGTTTTGTAGCTAGTAATAAGATTAATATCCTTATGGAAGAACTTTCTAAAAAACCTCAAGACCTCTCTCTGCTTGAAAACATAGAGAAGTTGCTTCAGATTTTAAGCAGTTTACCTCTGGAATTAAATTTGTGGAAGGCTCAAAATATTTACTTTTCCATTGGCAGGCAACTATGTATAAAGATGCAAGAGAAAGCAAAACAGGGTGATAAAATTGCCCCCAAATGGCTCTCGCATTTCAATACTATAGGAAGTTATCTTAAGGTTAA
>CAZNGK010000268.1:0-1595 GCA_964572575.1 uncultured Thermoplasmatales archaeon
TTTGCACACTGCGGATTTTGGCAATAAATGGTAAATCCAATGCATAGGCTTTTGGCTAGTTTGGATTAGATAATACAATAGCCCCTTTCCTTTTCATTGTGAAACGCATTGCAGTGTTTTAAAGAGGATTAGAGGATTGCATTTGATAACAGTAATCATTATTTCACACAAGCAAAGGATTTACGAGGCAGGAAGAAGGGCAAACAACATTTCAACTCCACTTAAAAGCGATATCATTGCTCCACATTTTGCACCTAGGCAGAAAAGGCCAGAGGCAAGGCAAAGCAAACAATGCTTTAAATAATAAAGATTTCACCCAGAAAAATTCTAACTTCTGCGAAAAGTATATAATCCACTTTTTTGTTTAATTTTGTCTTTTTTGGCCATATTATGGGTGAAAGTATGAGAGAGTATGTAGCGATAAGGAAGCTGGTAAATGAGAGTAAGTTTGAGAAAGCCATCAGGAAGGCAAAAGAAATAAAAGGCGAGAATGAAAAATCCATGACATTTTGCATGGTTGCAGAGGCAATGATTTATGAAAATAGGGCGGAGGATGCCATTTCATTGCTAAATAATGCCTTTGAAGTGGCAGGGAAAATGGATGACGAACTTGCAAAATCACTTACCATGAGTAAAATCTCATTTATAATGGCTATCGCCGGAAATCTTGAGGATGCAGTAAAAATGGCATGCAACATTGAAAATGATACTGAAAAGGTGTATGCCTTAGCAAAAATTTCTCATTTTTTAGCAAGCAGAGGCGAAGTTGAGAAGGTAGAGCATCTATTAAGTGAAGCAGAAAAAATAATATATGAAATGGATGAGGATATTGGAAAAATTCTGGCAATAAAAACTGTTGCACACATTCTCGCCGAGATGGGAGGCGAGGATAAGGCATTGAGCCTTGTAAAACATGCAGAGAGCATTGCAGGAGAATTGAATGAGGAAAATGCCTCTGCTGTGCCTTTACTTTAATTGCCCCAGTTATGATGGAGCTTGGAAAGATTGATGATGCCTTGAAGTTGAGCATGAAAATAAAGGAAAGATATGACAAAGCTTGGATACTATCTGATATTGCATATATGAAGAAAGATAATAATTTGCTTAATGAAGCAGTTAAAATAGCAAGAAAAATGAAAGATAGATACGAGAAAGTTAGCATATTGTCAAAAATTGCCTGTATGATGGCAGATTTGGGAAGGAGGCAGGAGGCCGCAGAATTGATCAATGAAATGTTGATGATTTTAGAGAGAATAGAATATGAAGTTGAGAAGACAATGGCTATGGCATTAATTTCTCATGCAATGTTTAAGGTTGGGGATGAAAGATATAAGGAAATTTTGATGAAAGCTGAGGAGATGGCTAAGGATTTGGAAATTTTTGAGAGAGAATATGCATATCCTTTAATAGCAAGAGTTATGATTGAATTAGGGAAGTTTGAAAATGCTTTGAAATTCATTGATGAAATAGAAGATGAGGAGATGAAGATGTCAGTGTATATATCCATTGCAAATGATTTGCTTGGAGAAGGAAGAGAAGAGGATGCAATGAGGATAGCCGAATTTTTTGACGATAAAATACTGAAGGAAAGGATA
>CAZNGK010000269.1:0-1588 GCA_964572575.1 uncultured Thermoplasmatales archaeon
GTGCCAATAGAATGGGAAGATAAATGGGGTTATGATCCTTTCACGCCAGAAAATCATAGCACACTTGACGAGGATAAAGATGGCATTCAAAATATTGAAGAATATATGATGTCAGAATGGCATGCAGATCCATTCCGCCAGGATATTTTCGTTGAAGTAGATTACATGGCAAACAAATTTTTTGGCAACACAGTCTTTCCCGAATACTCAAAGGAGAAAGTTATTTCTGCATTTACAAAGCACAACATAATGCTTCATATTGACGACGGCTTAATGGGTGGAGGAGGAGAGATTCTTCCATATGAAAAATTTTACACTCCAGAAAAGCTTTCTTCTTACTATAAAAAATACTTTTTGCATGACGGAGCAAATGAGTGGAGAAAAGGAATATTCAGATACTGCGTTTTTGTGCATTATACATTTCCATCCAGAAAAGATGTTGCTGGCTATTCCTACTGGCCAACTAATGAAGATGTTTTCAACTGCTTTGTTATTGGCACAAGAACAATAAAAAATTATCGCTTCACCCCTTTAGCAAGAGAGACAGCTACTGCAAGCCTATTCATGCATGAACTTGGACACACACTTGGCATATTCTGGCATACCTATCATGGATGCGACAACGGCACCGCCACCCGTCCATGGTATGAAGGATGGGATATATATGAGAACTACAAGAGCTGTATGAATTATCGTTATGCATGGAGTCTAATAGATTATTCAGATGGAAGTCATGGGGAAGGAGATTTTGATGACTGGAGCCATATTGACCCAGCTTTTTTTGAAAAAAGATTCTTTGCTGAACCACCAATAATATTATAGAATAGAGAAAAAGAGGAGAAGGACTGTTTACTTAACTCATTGCAAAGAGTTTGCTTAAGTTGCTTAATTTATTGCTTACTTAAATTAGCTATATATTGAATACCCATACTTTCTGCTCATCCATGGCACTATTTCCTTCAAAGTCATATGCTATCGCTTTTATTATACGCTTTCCTATTGCTGTTTCATTCCACAGCCAGTAATATGGATAGCTGTAGTTAACATGCTTGAGATTATTGTCTATGTAAAACTCAACTTTTGCCACTCCAATATTATCACTTGCATTTGCTACAATGGTTATATTTCCTATTATTATGGAATAATTGAATGGCAATGGAGCAATTTCTCTATCATTTATGTAAAGTGCATTCACCGGCTTTGTTATTTCAATAAAAGGCGGTAGATTGTCTTCTTCATATATGTAAACAAATGTCCCATCCTGTGCAATGTTTCCAATGCTATCAGTTACAGTCAATGTAGCTGCATATATGCCAGCATTGTCATATGAATGCGTAGGATTTTGCAAATTGCTGAAGAAACCATCACCAAAGTTCCACAGCCAGGTGTAAGGTGGCACACCTTCGCTTGCAGAGCCATGGAATTGGATCATCTGCCCAACTTTTCCTCCATATGGACCATTTGCTTCTGCTTTCAATTTCTTATAAACAGTTACTTCTGCAGTATCCTCTGCTTTATTGCCTTCACTATCTGTCACTGTCAGCTTAGCGGTGTATTTTCCTTCTTTATTGTATGCATGCTTTGGATT
>CAZNGK010000270.1:0-1577 GCA_964572575.1 uncultured Thermoplasmatales archaeon
ATCATCCTTTTTGCATTGTTAAATCATTAATTAATTTTGCGAGCAGTTGATGTTGATACGAAAAATTTTTTTATCTATTTTTGTTTATAAATTGGAGGTAATTTAAAATGAGAAAAGGAGGAAAATTGGTTTGGGTAGTAGTTTTTATTCTGCTTTTGACACCACTAACAATGGCAAATGAAAGCCACCCAGTTGAAGCAAAAGATAAAAAAGAAGTTAACGACAGTTTAATACCATTGCCTAATGACCAAATTGACCAGAGCCAGGAGATGGGGGGAGGAGGCGCAATTCTTTGCGGATGGTGGAAATGGGCACAATCTTTTAAACCGAGCCTTGATGTTCTTACGAGAGTGTTTGTTCTGGTGCGTAAACATGGGAATGTGAATTATATCAGAGTTTCAATTCGAGATAGTTTACATGGGAAGGATTTGACATCTGTTTCAAAATCTCCAGATGAGATTCCAACAGAGGCTTCAGAGTGGATAGAATTTGATTTTGATGATATACCTGTAACCCCTGGCAAAACATACTATATTGTGTATTCAACAAGTGGTGGTGATAACAAGGAAAACTATTACGTATTGGAACATAGCACAGGAGATGTATATGATAAAGGAGATGGATGGATAGGATGGAGTTATGGCACAAGATGGGAAATCTGGAATCCAAAATTTGATTTTTGCTTTGAAACATATGGAAGAATGAACCAGATGCCAGGAAAGCCCAGCAAGCCACAAGGTTCTTCATTTGGCATGATCGGGAAAGAATACATATACAAAACGTCGGCTGTTGACCCAGACGGAGATAGAATAAGATATGGATGGGACTGGGACGGAGACGATGTCGTTGATGAATGGACTGATTATTATGATTCTGGAGTAGAGGTATCAATAAATCATACATGGAATCAAACTGGAACATACGAAATAAAGGTAAAGGCACAGGACGAATTTGGAGGAGAAAGTGACTGGTCTGACCCAATAACAGTAATTATGCCACTTAATGTGAATCAGGCTATACTTCAAAAAATCATGGAGTGGCTTTTAGAAGTATTGAGGAATTTCTTATTCTCCCCTTTTTAAATATTTATGGATATGCTCTTCTCACCAGCCGTGGAAATGGGGTCGCATCTCTTATGTGATCGAGCTTTGCAAGCCACATTATTAAACGCTCAAGCCCCAGACCAAAGCCTGAATGTGGCACGCTACCATATCTGCGTAAATCAAAATACCATTCATAATTTTCAACCTTTGCTCCCTGCTGTTGTAAACGAGTTATCATGGAATGAATGTCCTCGCTTCTTTCTGATCCGCCTATTAACTCGCCGTATCCTTCTGGAGCAAGCATATCAGCACATTCTACTGTCTTTCCATCTGGTGAAATTTTCATATAAAATGCTTTTGCCTCTACAGGAAAATTTGTTACAAAAATTGGCTTTTCCTCTTCTTCCACCAAAGCTCTTTCATGTGGCGCCCCAAAATCGTCTCCCCATTTTATTTCAAAGCCCTTTTCCTGCAGTATTTTTATTGCATCCTTATATTTTATTCTTTTGAATGGTGGTTCTATCTGTTTTAAAG
>CAZNGK010000271.1:0-1528 GCA_964572575.1 uncultured Thermoplasmatales archaeon
TTTATGCCAGAAAGATTTATTTTAACATTCAGAATTGCAGAATGAAAAGCAGATTTTGCCATCAAAGATGCAACTACAGCATCACTTATTGAATTTCTATTTCCCTTTTCAGCAATTTTTATTCCGCTTTCCATTAATTTTATGCAATACTCAGCAGTTTCAAGTGGGACAGCACATGCCTTTTTATATGCATTCTGTATCGCTTCTTTCCTTCCTCCATAATCTTTTGGCAGTTTAAAAGCAGATATTACCTCATCAAAAGCTTTTGAATCTTCATCTATAAGATTAATAAATTTTTCCCTATAATTTCTGCATTTCTCCCTTTCAATTTTCATTTCCTCCTCAAATTCCTTGTATTTTTCCTTTCCTATGGTAAGGTTGCAGACCATCTCTAAAAGGGCTGAAGAAATTGCACCAGCCAATGCGGCGACGCTTCCTCCTCCTGGTGTTGGTGTTTTTTCAGCAACTTTTTCGAGAAAATCTTTTAAAGTTTCATTTATTAAACTCATTCCATCTCCTCCAGTAATCTTTTTTCCAGAACTTGCTTGTCCTCAAAATTTTCAAGCTGAAGATAAAATCTTGAAACATCAATTAAAGCTTCCATTGGAATAAGCCCAACAATTTCACTTCCTATGACATTAACTCCATAACGCTCCGCTTCCCTTTTTATTGTCTCAAAAACCCTGAATAAAGGTGTAAGGCGATAGTTGACCATATTCATTGAAACCTGAACTATGCCTCTCTCTTTAATTTCAAATCCCATTGCCTTAACATATCTATAACCTCCGCTACTATGACGAACCGCCTTTGCAATTTCCTTTGCAATTTTTATATCATTCGTTGAAAGATTAACATTGAATGCGATTAGGAAGAAGCGGGCGCCAACTGCAGTAGCACCAGCAGTTGGATGTATTTTATTTGGCCCATAGTCAGGAGTTTTATCAGGATTTTTACCTATTTCCTCTTTCAATCCTTCAAATTCTCCTCTCCTAACATCTGCCAAGTTTTTTCTGTTTGGTTTTTTCGCAGCTTCTTCATACAGAAAACATGGAACATCCGTTTTTTCTGAAAACTCCTTTGCAAATTCATTTGCAAGTTTTATACAATCTTCCGTTGTTGTATTTATTAAAGGAACAAAGGGAACAACATCCATTGCCCCCATTCTTGGATGCTCTCCTTTATGTTTGTTCATATCTATCAATTCAACTGCTTTCACTGACATATCCAAAACAGCTTTCTTTACTTCCTCTGGTTCTCCAATTATTGTAACATCTGTTCTGTTGTGGTCTGCATCAGGCGATAAGTCAAGTATCTTCACCTTATATTTTTTTGCTTCATTCACAATTGCATCAATGATTTCCTTTCTTCTCCCCTCACTAAAATTTGGCACACATTCAACCAGCTTAATCATGTGGGTAATTGAATAATGTATTTTAAGCATTATGATTGTTGCATTTTAAAACACAACTGCTTTGTTGAATAATTATTCAAAAGAAGCAGTAACTTTACGCATTCAACAACATGTTAT
>CAZNGK010000272.1:0-1520 GCA_964572575.1 uncultured Thermoplasmatales archaeon
CATCCTTGTGGCTTCGGGAGCCATTGACCCGAGTTCAAATCTCGGCGGGCCCATTGTTGGCTTATCAAGGCACATATGGAATAAAAGCTATTAAATCCATTTCATCCTTTACAATTTCGTTTCCATAAGCATACACCTTCAATAAATGCCTGCCCAGCAAAAATACATTGATTTTCCATTCATATGGTGGACTGTAATCCCATCGCCACATTCTGTCATCAATTGCAAATATAACTTTTTCAACATCTCCGTTCACCTCTGCTATTACATCGACTCTTCCTATAACTACTGTTATCCCTCTAAGCCTATTATACCAGTTTTTACTCACAATCTGCATAATTGGGCGATTGAATACGTAAAGATATCCTTCCTTTGGTTCAATAATCTGGACATATGGATTGACTGGCTTATTTGCAAGCTCATTTACTATGCAAGCTAAAAAGCGGGCTGCTTTCATCTCATAGGTGAAATTTATTTTATCAAGTGAATCCTCTGGAGAATGACCATAAGGATAGCCATCATAATGAGCCATAAAAATTGCATCATATCCGTAGTCAACATAAGCCTGATGATCAGCTCCTGGATAGTTTGGAACACTTTCAACATTTAATCCAACTAAATCATAGTACTTTTCAACTGTATCTGCTGAAAAATCTGTAATCCATTTACTCCTCTCTGGCTGAAAGAATCTTATATATTTCCCTCCTATGCTCGAATTTGCATATCCAACCATGTCGACGTCTAAAACAGCCAGAATTTTATCACCATTTTCATATGAATATTTTGCATGAGCATAGCTTCCGTATGTCCCAACTTCCTCTCCACTATAAATTATGAATTTGATAGTATGAGAAAAGCTGTACCTGCTCAGCACTTTGGCTACAGAAAGGACTGCAGCAACGCCCGAGCCGTCATCATCGGCGCCAGGAGCATCTTCTACTGTATCAATATGGGCACCTACAATAATAATATATTCATCTCCAGGAAGGGTGGCAATAACGTTGCGATCTTCAAAACTGCCCATTGCCCATTCAAAATATTCAACATTTAAGCCCATAGAAGAAAATTCATTGTATGCCCATTCTTCAGCTTCTCTACAGGCATCGCTTCCAGTATAGCGAGGAGCAAATTTCAAAAGCTCTGTTAAATAATACCTCACCAACCCCTCATCTATTTGCTCTAAAATGCTCTCTGTATTATCGCTATATAATGTAGAATTTATCGCAGGAAAAGATAAAATAAATACTCCTGCCATGGCAATTGTAAGCAGATACCTAAATTTCATAAAACAAGATATGATAATTGCTTATATTCCTTTTCCAGCAAGCATAGTGAAATTGTTAAGAGTCAAATGATAACCATTAATATTTTCTTTTTCTTATAATGTTGTTAACTTAATAAAAAAGGAGAATAATTGTGTTGAGATTCAATCGTTATATTTCATTCATCAGTTATTCTACTTTTGGAGAACAATTCTTCATGAAAATATCTATCAAAATCTTAAGTTAATACCACAATCA
>CAZNGK010000273.1:0-1520 GCA_964572575.1 uncultured Thermoplasmatales archaeon
CATGTATTGTTTAGTTTAAAAAGTGTAAGTTAGAAATATAATCAAAATTCATGGGATTAACAAAGTTAAATTCATGAGATTAATAGGGTTGAATCAACATTTCATCATATAAGCTACCTCGTTATTAATTTCCATGCTTACTCTATAAACATTAGTGTGTCATTCATTCCTCTGGGCTTAATTAATTATGTAATCAGCTAAGCACAACAACACTTATTTCATTTCTCACTTCTTCCATGGCATTTTTTCCAATCATCAATATGTTATGTTTACCACTGGAAAGAGAAGCGGTGAGCATAATATTTCCCTCTCCTTCATACGAAATTTCGTCATCAATATAAAGGAGAGTTTCTTCAGTATTAATCGCCTTTCCGATGATATCTACTTTTCCGATTATAACTGCATTCTGGCTGTACAAAATTTTTCTTCCATCAAAATATATTCCATAGCGTGGCTCCTCTATATATACTGCTGTCTCACTTGCTGGTGGAATTGCAACGCCTGCTGCCCATGCTATGCTGCGTCTCAAAATCCACCAATTGTAGCTTATGGTGCTAACATTTTCACTTACCCAATTATAAATAAACCAAGTAAATGGGCTTAGTTTTGGATTCACTGGAAATTCTTCTATATGACCATCAAAAAATGTTTCCCTCTCTGGATGGGGACCAAATAACACCACTCTTCCTTTTTCATATGTCGTTGCTATAGCTGCATACTGTCCCTTTATATCAGTTGTCACATTTTTATAAGGAATCCATTCTCCGTTCCATCTCCAGTAATGCAATGGAGCAACTTCCATTGGCTCTTCTGCATATATTGCAAGAGGGATAACTTCTCCAAGTTTTTCATCATCTACATGAGCTTCATATATTCCAGGTCCACCCCAATATCTTATGCTTCTGTCCGCTCCATAATATCCTTCAAAAATAGGATTATTATTCTTAAGAATATGAATTTTTATTGGCGGACCACCATGCCTCCAATTTGATTTCCATAAATATTGCCATTCTTCATTCTGCTCATCATTGATATATACGTTTGCAATTTTCAAAAGATAAGAATTTAAGATACCATTTACACTGTCATCAAACCCCATTGAAGCCAAATTGGCACCACCACATATACCTACATAACCTCCCCCATTTTCAACAAATTTACGAATATTCTCCCGCCATCTATTGTTAATAACATCTACATAGGGACGACCTGAACCAGGTATAACGAATACATCATATGAAAAAAGTTTTCCTCCAATTACATCCTCTTTCCCTATTATATCTGGTTTAATGACATACTTCACTCCATTTTTTTCCCATGAATAATCAATTGCGTCTTTAATTTCCTCAGCAAATCTCTTTACATTAGAAAAATAAATGGCAACATTAATTTCCCTTACCTTCTCTGCATTTAAGGGCATAGGAAAAAGTAAAGGAAAAAGTAAAAGGATGATAATCAGGGCAAGCAGGCGATGCATAGCAAAAATTGAAGCATGTTTTAAATAGTTTATGAGAACTTAT
>CAZNGK010000274.1:0-1500 GCA_964572575.1 uncultured Thermoplasmatales archaeon
CTGTAAGAATTAAGTGGATGAAGCTCGATGATTTTGTGGTAAAAATAAAATAGCTAGCACGAACTCAGATGACAAGATTCATCATTTCAAAAATTGTTGACAATTTGGGAAGGTTACCGACTATTTTCCTATGTTATTATCTTCTAATGCATTTTATTTTTCGTTTGCTTTCTCTTCCTTATTTGCTTCCTCTTTATTTCTTCGTATTCTTTTTATCTCTCCACCACAGACAGGACATTGAGAAATGGCATTTTCATATATCCTCCCACATGATTTACATCTAAATTTCCAGTATAGTTTTTCTTTTATTCCTTCTTCAACCACTGCCTCGTAATGTATGCCCATTTCCTCAGCAACATTTTGCATTGAATAGTCATCAGTAAGGAGAGTTGCCTTCAAAAAATATGCTAATGCAAGCACTTCAATATCGACTGCAGATAAATTTGCAATATCTCCTGTTTTTTCAGCTACCTTCTCCACTTTCTTTATTGCATCTTCTGGTGGGGCGATTATCTTCATCCCCTTACTTCTCATATATTCAAGCAATCTCCATGCGTGCCCTTTAGGCTTTATTTCTTCAAGCACTTTGGGCGAGGTTACTATTTCTCCATTAAAAAATTTGCCTGAAAGTATGGCGGAAGTATCCAGAACATACACACATCATTAAAGAGGTTTCATTTTTATAATTTGGGCTGTAAATCTACTTGCTGTTAAATTAGAATACCAACAGTTTATAGGCGAAAATATCACAGCAATCAGTGACGTTAACTTAACGAAAATTAGGGATTGATTGCATCGAAATATTTCAATCACCGTATTTCATTCATTGGTCATTCTATTTTTGGAGAACAACCTTCATGAAAAATTTCAGGACTACACAACACAAATCATTTACCAAAAATTTTAAGTCAATAATTATATTGTCATTTGAGGCAAATGTCAATCAAAAAAGAAGTGTTATCAGTTTTTACCATTGCAATTATGATAGGAACGATTTTTAATGGGGTAACCTCAGACTCTGGGAAAAATACCTTGAATCTTTTTCTGAAAACGAGAAAATATGAAAATATCTCTCTAAATGAACCTAACTTAGCAGATAACTTGGCAGATGATCAGCTTGACCAATATCAAAATGAGACAGGAGGAGGAGGCATTCTATGCGGCTGGTGGAAATGGGCACAATCGTTTAAACCATCACTTGATATTCTGACAAGAGTGGTACTTTTGATTAGAAAACAGGGAATAATAGGAGATATCACTGTTTCTATAAGGAGATTCTTGAACGGTCCTGATTTGGTTTCTGTATCAAAAACTTCCTCTCAGATACCCACTACACCTGTATGGATTGAATTTGATTTTGCTGACTTAAATGTTATTCCAGGAGAAACGTATTACATAGTTGCC
The DNA here is from genome assembly GCA_964572575.1 of uncultured Thermoplasmatales archaeon. Taxonomy (GTDB): domain Archaea; phylum Thermoplasmatota; class E2; order UBA202; family JdFR-43; genus VBQI01. Next base: position 1,405 of record CAZNGK010000274.1, read on the forward strand.
AGCACTACTGGAGGAGATAATCAGAATAACTATTATCTATTGTATGGAAGCGGAGAAGATGTATATGAAAATGGAGATGCATGGATTGGATGGAAT